>NZ_JBPGXM010000046.1:0-24273 GCF_056755495.1 Leifsonia sp. KNZ12-8B | reverse complement strand
GGGCACGGGGGGGGGAGGAGGTGGGCGGGGTGTGCGCGTCGCGGTAGACGTCGCGCCGCCGCCGCGCTCTGAGCCCGCCGTCAGGAGACCCAGAAGCCGGCGTGCGGGACGGCGGCCTCGTCTTCGAGCAGGGGACCGACGACCGTGATGTCACGGTTGCCGTCGGCGAAGACCAGCCGGCACGGGTGGTCGAGGGTGGGGTTGGCGGGGTGGTTGCCGGTGAGGGCCGCGAGTCCTTGCTCGGACAGTCCGTAGACGACGGTGCCGATCCCTGCCCAGTAGATGGCGCCGGCGCACATGGCGCACGGCTCGCAGGACGTGACGAGGGTGTACGCGGGCAGCTCGTCGTGCGGGACGCTGCGGGAGGCTGCGCGGACCAGGTTCGTCTCGGCGTGACCGGTGACGTCGTTCTCGGTCACGACGGTGTTCTCCGCTTCCAGGGCGACACTCCCGTCCGGTGCCACCAGAATGGCGCCGAAGGGGTGGTTGCCGTGGGCGCGGGCCGCGGTGGACACCTCGATCGCGCGTCGGACCTGCTCGTCGAAGGGGCTGATGCTCATGATGTTCCTTCCGGGGCGTTGAACTCGTGGAGGAGGGACACGAACGTCCGCAGGTCGTCGGTCGACCACGTTCGCGTTCGAGCGAAGAACGCCGTACCGCGGAGATCGAGGGCTTCGGCGACCCGGCGGGCGCCGGCAGCGGTCAGGGACACTTTGACAGCGCGGCGGTCAGCGGGGTCAGGGGCGCTTTCGACGAGGTCGAGTGCCTTCATCCGTCCGATGAGGTTGCTGGTCGAGCTGCGATCCATCGCCACGGCTTCGGCCAAGGCGCTGGGGTTGGCGGGGCCGTAGGCGTAGAGCCAGCGAGCGAGATGGAACGCTGCCGGCTGAAGGTCGGGATGGAAAGCGGCGGCGCTTCGTTCGGTCAGCGCGCGGGAGGCGCTGAGGAGCGCGTTCAGCTCGGCGCCCAGCGCCGACTCGGCGTCTCGTCGCTGATCGGTGTCGTCGTGGGGCGGCGTACCCCCGGGAGAAGTAGTGGACATTTACCCATCATCGCTATATGTTTGGTAAATCCCCACTATATCCGCCGCGGTTCCCCCGACCGAACGGAGACCAGCCCACCATGGCGACCCCCGCACCTGCTCCGACCATCGTGATCACCGGCGCGACCAGCGGCATCGGCCGCATCGCCGCCGCCGAACTCGCCCGGCGAGGAGCGCGCCTGGTCCTCACCGCCCGGAGCGCGCAGCGCGCCGACGAGACCCGCGCCGAGATCCAGACCTCCGTGCCGGGTGCCGAGGTGGATGTCGTCCTCGTCGACCTCACCCGCACCGTCGACGTGCGCAGAGCGGGGCGGGAGATCGCCGAACGGCACGACCGGATCGACGTCCTCATCAACAACGCAGGCGTGCACGCATTCGAGCAGCGCATCACGGACGAGGGCTATCCGGAGATGGTCGCCGTGAACTACTTCGCCCCCTGGCTGCTGACCAGGGAACTCCTCCCCAGGCTGACCGCAACGCCCGGAGCCCGGATCGTGAACGTGGGCTCCGAAGCATCCCGCCGACACGGCGTGCTCACTCTCCCCGACGACCTCACCGACACGACACCGTTCACCGCCCGCGGCTCGTCTGCGCTCTACGGCAAGAGCAAACTGCTCGACATCATGTTCACACTCGAGCTCGCCCGGCGCATCGAGGGCACCGGTGTCACCGCCAACGTTCTCGACCCCGGTTTCAACGTCACCGGCCTCGGCCGCGAGCTCGGATTCGCCGCCCCGCTGGAGAAGATCCTCACCCGCCTCCACATCGGCGACCCGCGCCGCGGAGCCGGACTGATCGTGAAACTCGCCACCGACCCCTCCTTCGCCGGACGGAGCGGCGGCTACTACACCGTCAGGAACACCAGGCGGCTCACTCCGGCCCACCCCGGAGACGACGTCGCCTGGCAGGCTCGACTCTGGACAGCCACGCGCGACCTTCTCGACGCGCCCTGACACCCCGCCCGTCCATTCACTCCGCGGTCGTCATTCCACGGTCTGCCGCCGCCGTCGTGACAGGGCCACCAGACCGCTGCCCATCAGGAGCACCAGGGTGGCCGCGAGCAGCCACAGCCCGATCGCCGAGCCGGTCTCGGCGAGGGAGTCGATGCCCGTGGTTGCGCCGGAGCCGGCGACCTCCGTGCCCGAGCCGTTGCCCGAGCCGTTGCCCGAGCCGCCGTCCGATCCGTTGCCCGGTCCGTTGCCCGGTCCGCTGCCCGGTCCGTCCGGCCCGCCCGTGGAGGGGGCCGCGGCGACCGTCACGGTGATCGGGTCGGAGGTGGAGGCGCTCGCCGTGGCGGTGCGGGCGAAGGAGGCGGTGATGGTGTGGTCGCCGGCGGCCAGGCCCGCGGGCAGGGTCAGCGTCGCGACGCCGCCCACGACGTCCACCTCGCCGAGCACCGTCGGCGCGGCGGCGAGGGCGGCAGCGGTCCCCGAACTCGGGTCCACGGTCGGCGCCTCGCCGTCCACGAACACGACGGTGCCGGTGGTGTCGCGGCCCGTGACCGTCGCCGTGAACGCGACCTTCGCACCGGCGGTCGGCTTCTCCGGAGTCGCGGTGAGGGTGGTCTCCGTCGGCGCGAGCACCGACACGGTGACGGTCGCGCGGCGGCCGGAGCCGGATCCGGTGGCCGTCGCGTCCGCGGGGCCGAGGTCGGCGTCCTCGGCGATCGGGACCTCCACCGTCGCGGTGCCATCGGCCGTGGCGACCGCGGTCCCCAGGTCGGTGGCGCCGTACCGGAAGGCGATCGTCTCGCCGGCGCGGAAGCCCGTGGCGGTGAGGGTGAACGCGTCCCCGGGTGCGACCTCCTCCGCCGACGTGGTCAGCGGGACGGGGGTGGTGGCGGCGGCGAGCTCGGCGCACACATCGCCCTGCGGGCCGACGGGCGCCAGCGCGGTCGCTGTTCCGGTGACGCCGTCGTCCTCGCGGACGGTGAGGTTGGCGAAGGCGCTCGCTCCCATCACGGCGTCGGTGGTGTTGGTGACGCTCACCTTGAAGGCCGTGCTCGCGGACGCGGACGGCGCCGTGTTCCCGAGGGTGGAGACGGTGATCGCCTTGCAGGTCTCGCCGGGCGCGAAGGACACCTTCTCCATCCCGATTCCGACGAGCCCGGTGGCCGAGCCGATGACGCTGACGTAGGCGCTGACCGCCGACTTCTCGGCGCGGTTCAGGTAGACGGCGACGTCGGCGGAGCCGGGGCCGGAGCCCTCCTCGACCGCGGTCGGCGCCACGTTGACCGTGGTCCGGGTCTGCACCACGGCGGTGCCGACCGCCGGGGTGTCGAACGCGAGGTCGGAGAGGTACACGCCGCCCGTGCCGGTGCCGTCGGCGCCGACCTTCGCGGTGAGGCGGACCTCGCGCACGTCGGTCAGGTCGATGCCCGTGATGGTGGAGGTCGGGATGGTCAGCTGCTGCAGCACCACCTTGTTGAGCGTCGTGTTCGTACCGCCCGGCATCCGGTTCACGGCCAGCGGGTTGATAGCGGAGGCCGCGACGGCGAAGGTCTTGCCGGTGCCGTCCACGACGGTGATCGTGAAGTCGGTGCCGGTCTGGACGGCCTCGTCAGGCGCGGTCTTCAGCGTCAGCTGCGCCTGGCGGGACACGTCGCGGTACTTCGCCGGGACGGTGACGCGGAGCTCGCCCGTGCTGGGCACCGCCGGATCGGTGGTCGACGCGCCCGTCCAGAGGAACCGGGTCACCGGGAACTCGGGGACGTTCGGCGCGAACGACCCGGGCGTCCAGTGCGGCACCTGGGCGGATGCCTTGGTGGTGGCGCAGAACGGGAGGGACTGCGGCACCGTGCGACCGGTCAGGTTGGTGCAGACCGCGGCGGTCGCGCCTCCGGAGACCCGCACCAGGGAGCTCGTCTCGGTGAAGTCGGTGACGAGCGCGGTCTTCGATGCCGGCTGGGTGGCCATCACCCGCACGTCGGCGTAGGAGGTCGCGGCGGTGGAGGGCTTCACCGAGCCGTCGAACAGCGTCTGGAACTGCGTCTCGCCGCCCATCGTGAGGCGGAAGAACCCGGTCATGTAGCTGACGCCGACCTGGTACTGCTGGGCCGCCGTCATGCGGGTCGGGTTCGTCGTCGCGCAGGTGGAGGTGGTGTCCGTCGTGCGCCAGTCATCGCCCGTCGCGGCCGGGTAGAGGCCGGGCGTCCACACCGTGTTGAAGAAGTTGTGGTTGGCGCCCATGACCCAGACGGCCGAGCGGAGCACGTCGTCGTCGAACGCGTGGCGCGAGTCGTCGATGAAGTGCTGGCCCTGCTGGTTGGAGACGTCGCCGTCGCAGTAGGGGAGGAACACGGCGGTGGGCACGTCGGGCAGCGTCATGCGGCCGAAGTCGACCGGGGCGAGCGGCAGGACCGACTCGATGCCGTAGGGCTTGGCCAGCGCCTGGTTGAGCGTCGCGGCCGAGACCACGCCTTCGCCGCCGCGGGAGTGGCCCATGATGCCGACGTGGTCGAGGTCGAATCGGCCCTTCAGTGCTGCGGCGGTCAGACCCGACGCGGCGGCCGGCTGATCCGTGCGCGTGGTGGCGCGCACGAGCGCCTCGTCGAGGGTACGGGTGGTCGTGGTGCTGGGCGTCGTGTCCGTCCCCGTGGTGATGTCGTCGTAGGCGACGGCCGCGCCCGCGTTCGCCTTCGCGAGCATCCCGAGGGTGTCGAGGATGAGCTGGCCGCGGGCCTGCGCGCCGTAGTCGAGGGCGAGCTGGTTGTCGTTCGAGTTGACGGAGTTGGCGGCGATCGACAGCACGTTGTAGCCGTGCGAGGCCAGCGACCGCGCGGTGCCCTCGTAGCCGAGGTAGGAGCGGATGTTCATCTGGGTCGGTCCGCACGGCCAGCGCAGCGGGTTCGCGCCGGTACCGGAGCACGACGTGTGGCGCCCGTGCAGCAGCACGATGGTCGGGCGCTCGCCCGAGGCGTTCGTGAGGTACATCTTGCCGGTGAGCTCGCCGCGGATGCCGCCGATCGCGGCGAGCGGCACGGCTTGGTCGCCGAAGTCGTACTCGGCCTCCGTCACACCGTACGAGCCCGGGGTCGACGGGTCGTCGACCGCGGCCAGTCCGGCGAACGCCTTCATCTGCCTGGTGAGCGTCTTGTTCTCCGGCACCGCGGGCGTCGCCGGGGCGATCGGGCTCTCGGCGGCCTTGTCCTCCTCGCCGCTGGACCAGCCCTTGGTCACCGCGTCGGCGTCCGCGACGGCGGGGTCGGTCGTGACCACGCCGAGCGTCAGCCCGTCGGCCGACTCGGTCGCGAGTCCGATCGGCTCGCCGTCGACCAGCAGCGTCGGCGCGTCGTCGACGATCGGCAGCGGCTCGTCGAGCTCGAGCGTGACGAGGTAGCCGCCGGGAGCGGTCGTGACGGCCCAATCGGGTCCGGACGCCACGACGGGGTCGGGTGCGGGGGCCGCGACGGGGGCGGGGGCGGTCGTCAAAGCGACGACGGGGACGAGTGCGGCAGCGACGGTGAGCGCGATCCGACGCCGCACGGACATGCGTGCAGGCAAAGTTCTCCTAGCTCGAGACGGGTGGGTGAGTCGCCCGGGGCCAGGTGCAGGGGCCGTCCGGGCGGCGAGAGGAGCACGAGAGCACGACTGAACGGCTTCTCAGGAAGGAGGCTATGGGGCGGCGCGGGTGTCCTGCGGCCGCGGAAACAGACTGGTAACAGGACGTTTACGGCGCGTAATAAACAAGCCATGAGTGATCAGAACGCACGTGATGGCGTCAAGAGGGCCGGGCACCCAGTGAGGGGGTGGACCACCGCGTCGATGGCACGTATGCGCGTCACGGCGTCGTTATCAACGTGTAACACAACCGAAACGCCCCGTTCCGTATCGTTTGGATATGGCATCGACGACCGAGCGCACCGGACGGCCTCTCGACGAGGACGTCACCACGCGCATCCTGGAGGCCGCCGCGCGTCTGCTGGGCACGGAGGGCTACAACGCCTTCCGCGTGGAACAGGTGGCGGAGGCGGCCGGCTGCGGCAAGGCGGCGATCTACCGCCGCTACGCGGACAAGGGTGCGCTGGTCGCGGCGGCCCTTCTCGGGCAGGTGGAGGTCGGCGAGACGCCGGACCACGGCGACGTCCGCGCCGACCTCCTCGATCACGCCCTCCAGAACCAACGGAACCAGGGCCTCTCCCCGGAGCAGGGGAACGGCCTTCGCGCGATGTTCGAGCCGGATGTCTACCCGATCATCTGGGAGGGCTTCCTCCGGCACCGTCGTCAGCAGGGCGTCGACATCATCGACCGGGCCATCGCCCGCGGCGAGCTCCCCGCCGACGTCGACCACGATCTTCTCCTCGACACGATCGCCGGGCTCACCCTGTACCGGCAATCCGTCAAGCGCATCGTCATCCTCCAGCGCCACTACGTCGACATCATCGACGCTCTCATCGCACATCCGCCCCGTCGACCCGTCGACGCCGATGAACAGGCAGCACATGACTCCTAAGTCGCCACCCCTCACCCAGTCCCTCCCGACCGTCGGCGCCCGCGCCGTCGTCGGATTCCTCGTCTTCTGCGAACTCGCCAGCGGCTTCGTGCAGGGCTTCTACGCTCCGCTGCTCGGGGAGATCGCGAAGCACCTGCAGGTGTCCGACGCCGACATCACCTGGTTCCTCACCGTGCAGACCCTCGCCGCAGCGGTCTGCGTCCCGCTGCTCTCGAAGCTCGGCGACCTGTTCGGACATCGGAGGATGCTCCGCATCGCCGTGATCAGCGTCCTGGTCGGCACGCTCGTGACCGCCTTCCTGCCCAGCTACCCCGTCGTGCTGGCCGCCCGCATCCTGGTCGGCCCGCTGGCGGTGTGGCTGCCGTTGGAGATCGCTCTCGTGCACAACCGGATCAAGGGGGAGACGGCGCGCACCTCGATCGGGCTGCTCGTCTCCTGCCTCACCGGCGGCGCCATCGTCGGCACGATCGCAGCGGGGCTGTTCTCCGCGGTCCTGCCCTCGCTGATCCTCGTCCTGCTCGTGCCGGTGCTGTTCGTCGCGGTGAGCGCCTACGCCGTGTTCTTCAAGGTGCCGGAGTCGACCACCCGCACCGCCGGCCGGATCGATGCGCTCGGTTTCATCGGGATCGGGCTGGCGATGGTGCTGCTGCTCGTCGGTCTGCGCCTTGCGTCGAGCGAAGGATTCGGTTCCGCGGCGACGATCGGCACGCTCGCGGCGGCGGCGCTGATCTTCGTGCTGTGGGTCGTCTGGGAGCTGCGGGTCGCATCGCCGGCGATCGATGTCCGGCTCGTCGTCTCCAGGCGGCTGGGACCGGCGTACCTGACCGCGTTCCTGTTCGGCATGGTGATGTTCGGCGCGCAGGCGCCGACGACGACGTTCCTCACCGCCGACCGCGCGGTCACCGGGTACGGGTTCACCGCCACGGCCGGCACCGCCTCCGCCGTCACCGCCGTGGTGACCATCCTCGCCACCGTCGGGGCGGCGGTGTTCGCGCCGGTGGCACGCCGGATCGGCATCCGGGCGGTGCTCGTCGCCGGCGCCGTGCTCGCCGCCTCCGGGTCGCTGATCCAGATCGCCTTCCACGACCAGCTGTGGCAGATCTTCCTGGTCTCGGCCATCAACGGCATCGGGATGGGCCTCCTGCTCGGCGCCCTCCCCGCGCTGGTCGCCGAGCTCGCGCCGAGCGACTCCACCGGCATCGCAGCGGGGGTCTACAACTCGCTGCGCACCCTGGGCGGTTCGGCGGCCGGAGCCGTCTTCGCCGTCGTGCTCGCCGGGTTCACCGCCTCCGGCGCCCTCTTCTCGTCCATCGGCGGCTACATCGCGATCTGGGGCATCTGCGCCGGCGCTTTCGTGATCGCCGCCATCGCCCTGGCATTCATGCGGATGCCGAAGACCCTCCACGCCACCCCGACGGAAGCCTGATCATGACCACCCCCGATTTCACGACCGACGCCGCCCGCATCCTTCCCGACCTGGTCGCACTGCGCCGCGCGCTGCACGCCGACCCCGAACTCGGCCTCGACCTGCCCCGCACCCAGCAGAAGGTGCTCGCGGCGCTGGACGGGCTGCCGCTGGAGATCACCACCGGAGAGCGGACGACCTCGGTGGTCGCCGTGCTCCGCGGCGCCCTCCCCGGGCCGACGGTGCTGCTCCGCGGAGACATGGACGCCCTGCCGATCGAGGAGGCCACGGGTCTGGAGTACGCGTCGCGCAACGGCGCGATGCATGCCTGCGGCCACGACCTCCACACCGCCGGCCTGGTGGGCGCCGCTCGGCTGCTGTCCGCCCACCGGGACCGCCTGCACGGATCGGTGATCTTCATGTTCCAGCCGGGCGAGGAGGGCCACGGCGGCGCGAAGGTCATGCTCGAGGAGGGCCTCCTCGGTGCCGCGGGCGAGCGGCCGGTCGCCGCGTACGCGATCCACGTCGCCCCCGGGCCCCGCGGGCTCTTCGCCACGCGCAGCGGCGCGGTCGCGGCCGGGTCCAACCAGCTGTTCGTGACCGTCCGCGGGCGCGGCGGCCACGGCTCGCAGCCGCACCAGACCCTCGACCCGGTGCCCGTCGCCGCGGAGATCGTGCTGGCGCTTCAGAGCTTCGTCACCCGGAGCTTCGACGCCTTCGACCCGGTCGTGCTCTCCGTCACCCGCCTGTCCACCGGAGACGGTGCGGTCAACGTGATCCCCGAGAGCGTCCAGCTCGCCGCGACGGTGCGGAACATGTCGCCGGCGTCCCTGGCGATCCTCTCCGACGGGCTGCCGCGCGTCGCCCAGGGCATCGCGGCCGCACACGGCCTCACCGCCGACGTCCGCTTCGAGACGATGTACCCGGTGACCGTGAACGACGCGGATGAGACCGCGGCCACCGTGGCGAACCTGCGCGGCCTGTTCGGCGAGCAGCGGGTCATCACGATGCCGACCCCGATGATGGGGTCCGAGGACTTCGCCTTCGTCCTCGACGAGGTGCCTGGCACCTTCATCGCATTGATGACCTCGCCGCCCGAGACGGATCTCGCCACGGTCGAATGGAACCACTCGCCGCGGGTCGTCTTCGACGACGCGGTCCTCGCCGACCAGGCGGCGGCGCTGGCCTCCGTCGCCTTCGAGCGCACGGCGCGGTGACGACGGCCGCGATCAGGATCGGCGTGGCGCGCGGCCGTTGGGCGGGGTGAGCTCAACGGCGGACCGGGCTGTGGCCGCCGAGGCCCGCAGCTCGAGTCCCGCCAGCAGGAGGTCGAGGCCGGCGCGGAACTGATCGCGGTCCTCGTGCACGGCGAACTCGTCGACGATGTGGTGGATGAAGGGGTACTCCGCGGGGTCGAGTGCGCGCCACTGCCTGGCGGCCTCAGCGAGATACTGCTTCTGGTCGAGCTCGCCGGAGGCGACGGCATCCGGGAGTTCCTGGCCCATGTCGGCCGCGGTGCCGATGACGAAGCCCACCACCGCCGAGGCGGCGTAGAAGCTCTGGCGCGGGCCGAGCCCGAGGCGCATCACCTCCTCGCCGATCCGCTCGTAGAGCTGGAGCGAGTGGATCTGCCGCCCGGTGTCGCGCATGGCGTAGGCGCCGAGCCAGGGCCGGTCGACGATGGCGTCGAAGAGCGTGCGGGCGATCGCGCGCAGATCGGCGATCGGATCCTCCGACGCCACGTCGGCCACGTCCTCCAGCACGCCGGCGAGCACGGAGTCGGCCGCGAGATCGAGGAGCTCGTCGCGCCCCGACACATACCAGTACACGCTCGCCGGCCCACCGCCCAGCCGGGAGGCGAGGACGCGGATGGTGAGCCCTTGCGCGCCGGACTCGTCGAGGATCGCCACGGCCTCGGCGAGGACGGACTCCAGGGAGTGCGAGGCGCGGGGACGCTTCTGCGGCGCGCGGCCGCGGCCGCCGCCTCGCGCCTCCGCATCCCGCCGTGGAGTGCTCATGCCACCCATCCCATCACAATCGGACCGCCGCTTGCGGATTATCGAACGCCGTTCTATTCTATCGAACGTTGTTCGAGACTCGAACACTGTTCGATCCAGGAGTAGCCATGAGCACCGAGACGCCGACCCGCCCCCGCACCTATCTGTCGATGAAGGCCGCGTGGATGCCCCTCGCCGCGCTCTGCCTCGCCTTCTTCGTCGAGATGGTCGACAACACCCTGCTCTCCGTCGCGCTGCCGACGATCGGGCGCAGCCTCGGCGGCGACACGACCTCCCTGCAGTGGATCACCGGCGCGTACTCGCTCACCTTCGGGGGCCTGCTGCTGACAGCCGGATCGATCGCCGACCGCTTCGGTCGCCGCCGCGTCCTGCAGATCGGGCTCGGCTTGTTCGGTCTGCTGAGCCTCGGCGTCCTGCTGATCACCACCACCGGCGAACTGATCGCGCTGCGTGCGCTGCTCGGCGTCGCCGCGGCGGCGATGGCGCCCATCACCAACTCCCTGGTGTTCCGGCTGTTCGACGACGACAAGCTGCGGATGCGCGCGATCACCCTGATGATGGTCGTCGGCATGTCGGGCTTCGTTCTCGGCCCGCTCCTCGCAGGCACCGTGCTCACCCACCTGTCCTGGCAGTGGCTGCTGCTCGTCAACGCTCCGATCGCCCTGGTCGCGTGTCTCGGCGTGCACTTCGGGGTCGCGCCCGACACGGCCGACGGCCTCACGAAGGACAGGCTCGACGTGCCCGGCGCCGTCCTCAGTATCCTGACGATCGGCCTCGCCTGCTACACCCTGACCAGCGGAGTGCAGAACGGGTGGTCGTCTCCTCTCACCATCGCGGTCGCGCTCGGCGCCGTGGCCTCCCTCGTCCTGTTCATCGTGCGCGAGCGCCGAGCTGCGGCGCCGATGCTCGACCTCGCCCTGTTCCGCCGCGGCACCGTCCGGGGGGCCGCCATCGCTCAGATCGGCACCGCGATCGCGATGGCCGGCGTGATGTTCGCCCTGGTCCTGCACTTCCAGTACGCCTGGGGATGGACGCCTCTCCTGGCGGGCCTCGCCAACCTTCCCATCATCCTCACGATGATCGCCGCGACACCGCTGACCGAGTGGCTCGTGCGTCGCTTCGGGCACCGCATCGCCTGCTTCGTGGGTGCGCTGCTGCTCGCAGCGGGCCTCGGCATGATGGCGTGGAGCGTGCAGCAGAACTACGTGGCGATCGCGGCCTCCATGATCGTGATGACGATCGGCCTGCGCACCGTCATGACGATCTCCGCGGTCGCGCTCGTCGGGGCGATGCCCGAGAACCGCACGTCCATGGGGGCCGCGATGAACGACGCCGCGCAAGAAGTCGGCACGAGCATCGGGACCGCGGTCGTCGGAACGCTCATCGCCGTGCTCGTCACCACCGTGCTGCCGAACGGCACGTGGAGCCACGAACTGGTCGCGTCGTTCTTCGACGGCGAGCAGGCGATCTTCGGCATCCTCGCCGTGGCCGTCGGGCTGATCGCGGGCTTCGGCGCCCTCACGCTGACGAACTCGCGCAGCGTGGACGAGCATGGGGACGCCGAGGCCGACACGCCCGTGTGACGGAGCCTGAAGCCGGCCTCTCGCGCTCGAGGATCCCGACGCCACGAGACCTCCGCCCGAGCCGGCAACGACCTACTGCCGGCCCAGCGAGCCGATCTTCTCGCCGCTCCGGTCGTAGACGACGAGGTCGTCGCCGGAGATCCGTGCCGTGTAGGCCTGGCTCAGCCAGTCGTCGGTGTCGGGGCACGCCTTCCGGGTGATCGCGAAGTCGCCCAGGAGGAAGGTGTCCCCGTCCGCACGCCCCTTCCCGGTCAGCTGGTTGCAGCCGTCGTAGCCGTGGAAGGAGTCGCTCGACTCGATCGTCAGGGAGGGTTCTCCCGCGTCGGACGTGCCCCAGGTTCCGGCGAAGGAGGACCCGGCGGGCGCACACCCGGCGAGGGCGGCGAGCACGGCCGAGGCAGCAGCGGCCGCCAGTATCCCGGTTCGGATTCTCATAGCCACCGAAGCTAGCGGCTCGCGCGTCCAGGCGTCAATATGACGCGAATAGGGGGTGTTTCGTGGACGAATTGCACTCTTGACAGGATGGTTCGACCGTTTTGTATCGTCAGGCTCGTGATGTCCAACTCCTTCTGGGCGGTCCTGATGCACGCTTCCGACTCCGATCTCGACCGTGCGATCCGCATGCCGGCCGCGGCGGAGCCGCCCACGCGCATCACCGTGCCCACCCGGTTCGCCGGGGTCGCCGCCACCGATGTGTACGAGCTGGACAGCATGGAGCACTGGCCGCTGCAGGCGGTCTATCGACATGTCGCCACCGTCCCTCGATGAGGTCGTGAGCCCCGGTCGCGCCGCGCCGGCATCAGATCCTGGCCCCCGCTGACAGCAGCGCTGCAGAGAGCAGGAAGAGTCCTGCGGCTCCCGCGGCGAGCCAGCCCAGGGTGTCCCCCTCGGTCAGCAGCACTCCGCAGACCCAACCCGACCAGGCCGCTCCGGCGACCGCGGCCGCTGCCGCGACGTGCGGCCATCGCGGCCGGCCGGCGACCCTCCGGCCATGCTGACGTGCTCGCATCACGCCCTCCCCCTGGCAGACCCCGGCCGGTTCAGCCGACCGTCGACGTCTCCGCCGGGGCCGGCTCGGTGGTGGCATCGTCAGCCTGCTGCCCCTTCCGCCGATCACGGCCGAAGGTGAAGGCGCGGACGACGCCGAGCACCCCGAGCACGACCAGGGCGACGGCGGCGAAGGTCAGCAGCACGACCGCCGATGACACGGGCAGCACGAGCACGATGATGCCGGAGAGGATGCTCAGGATCCCGAACGCGATCGACCATCCCGACGACGCCGACCGGCCGGACTCGGCCAGCGCGAGCACGCCTTCGATGATCCAGCCGACACCGATGAACGCGACGGCGAAGATCAGCAGGGCGACCGAGGCGGTGGCGACGTTCTTCAGCGCGACGACGGCCACCAGGACCAGCAGAACGCCCAGGATCAGGTTCACCGCCCTCGCACCGGCGCGCATCCCGCGGCTGAACACGCCCATGCCGATCCGCAGCACTCCGCTGACGCCGAAGTAGATGCCGAGGAACACCGCCAGCACGGCGATCGTCTTCACCGGCCAGATCAGCAGGACGACGCCGAGCACCACGGCGGCGACGCCGCCGATCCCGAGAACGGTGCGCACGGCGTTGACCGCACGTCCGGACATGTGGCGGTGGTCGAACGAGAACTCGTTCAGAACCGACTCGATGGGGTCGCTCATGGGTGGTACATCCCTTTCGTTCAGCCGAATGCGGCGCCGGAGATGCAGCGTGCGACGCGCCGATCGGAGGCGCCCGTTGATGCCGCATCTCCGATGACACTACATTTGTAGCAGCCGGCGGACCGGTCCGCGATGAACGAACGGAGTCGAGCATGTCCGACAAGAACGCGGTTGCATCCCCACCCGGAGTCTCGAAGGTCTCGCTGCTGACGCTGTCGGCGATGGTCGTCGGCTCGATGGTCGGCGCCGGAGTGTTCTCGCTCCCGCGGCGCTTCGCCCAGGAGACCGGGGTCGCGGGCGCATTGATCGCCTGGATCGTCGCCGGGGCAGGCATGCTGATGCTCGCGTTCGTGTTCCAGCGGCTGGCGGTGCGCAAGCCGGAGCTCGACGCCGGTGTCTACGCCTACGCGAAGGCCGGTTTCGGCGAGTACACCGGGTTCTTCTCCGCCGCCGGGTACTGGGCGAGCGCCTGCGTGGGCAATGTGACCTACTGGGTACTGATCATGTCGACGCTCGGGCAGTGGTTCCCGGCCCTCGGCGCCGGAGACACGGTCCTGGCGATCGTGCTGTCGTCCGTCGGCCTGTGGCTGTTCTTCCTGCTGGTGCGGAGGGGGATCCGGGAGGCTGCGGCGATCAACCGCATCGTCACGGTCGCGAAGGTCATCCCGATCATCGTCTTCGTGCTGATCGCGCTCTTCGTCTTCGACCCCTCCGTGTTCGCGGAGAACTGGCAGGGCGCGGACTACGCGGGGCCGCTGTTCGATCAGGTGCGCGGGACGATGCTGGTCACGGTGTTCGTGTTCCTCGGCGTCGAGGGCGCGAGCGTGTACTCGCGGCACGCGAAGAAGCGCGAGGACGTCGGCCGTGCCACGGTTCTCGGCTTCCTGAGCGTGCTGGCGATCTTCGCCTCGGTGACGATCGTGTCCTACGGCGTCCTGCCGATGAGCGAGATCGCGAAGCTGCGCCAGCCGTCGATGGCCGGTGTGCTGGAGGCCGCCGTCGGTCCGTGGGGCAGCGTGTTCGTCTCGGCCGGGCTGATCGTGTCCGTCCTCGGCGCGTACCTGGCCTGGACCCTGATGGCGGCCGAGGTGCTGTTCGTCGCGGCGAAGGACCGCGACATGCCGAAGTTCCTGGCCCGGCAGAGCAGCAGCGATGTGCCGGTGAACGCCCTGCTGATCAGCACGGTGCTGTCGCAGGTGGTCCTCGTGCTCACGTACTTCTCCGAGGATGCGTTCGACTTCGCGCTGGACATGACGGCCGTGATGACGCTGATCCCGTTCCTGCTCGCGGCGCTCTACGCGGTGAAGCTGCGGGCGACGCGGGAGACGTACGAGACCGCGAAGCGATCCACCCTGGTCGGCGACCTCGTCATCGGCGTGCTGGCGACGGTCTACACCGCGTTCCTGGTCTTCGCCGCCGGTCTCGACCTGGTGCTCATCTCCTTCCTCTTCTACGCCCCCGCCACCGTGCTGTTCGTCATCACGCGCCGGGAGCAGCGGCGCCGCGCGTTCGGCCCGGGCGAGCTGGTGATGTTCGCCGTCGTCGTCGTGCTCGCCGTCGCCGCCGTCGTCGGCCTCATCGCCGGCTGGATCTCCATCTGAGCCGTCCCGTCCGTCCGACCACACGAAGGGAATCATCATGACCACGATCACTCACGGCGTCCACTCCGAGGTGGGCCGGCTGCGGAAGGTGCTCGTCTGCCGACCCGGCCTCGCCCACGAGCGGCTCACCCCGACGAACTCCGACGAGCTGCTCTTCGACGACGTGCTGTGGGTCGAGGCCGCCCAGCGCGATCATCTCGACTTCGTCAACAAGCTCACCAACCGAGGCGTGGAGGTGGTGGAGCTGCACGACCTCCTCACCCAGACCATGGCCCTGCCGCAGGCGCGCTCGTGGCTCCTGGACCGCAAGGTCGTCCCCAACCGCGTCGGCCTGGGGCTGGTGGACGACACGCGCGCCTACCTCGACGAGCTCCCCGACCGGGTGCTGGCGCGGGTGCTGATCGGCGGTCTCGCGGTCGGTGATCTGCCGAAGGAGCTCTCCGGGGGCTACGCCACGCTGGCCACGGACTCGCCGGATGCGCGGGAGTACCTGCTGCCGCCGCTGCCGAACACGCTCTACACCCGCGACACGACCTGCTGGATCTACGGCGGCGTCACCCTGAACCCGCTGTACTGGGCGGCCCGCAAGGACGAGACGCTCCTGATGAAGGCGATCTACTCGTTCCACCCCGACTACAAGGACTCCACCGTGTGGTGGGGCGATCCGGAGCAGGACTGGGCACAGGCGACGCTGGAAGGCGGAGACGTCATGCCCGTCGGCGGCGGCGTCGTGCTCATCGGGATGAGCGAGCGCACCTCCCGGCAGGCCATCACCCAGGTGGCCAAGGCGCTGTTCGACCGGGGCGCGGCGACCTCGGTCGTCGTCGCCGGCATGCCGAAGCTGCGGGCCGCGATGCACCTGGACACCGTGTTCACGTTCGCCGACCGCGACCTCGTCACCGTCCACCCGGCGATCGTCGACGGCATCCACCCCTACGTGCTCCGTCCCAGCGACAGGAGTCCCGGTGTGGAGGTCGTGGACGAGGGCGGGACGCCGTTCGTCGACGTCGTCGCCCGAGAGATGGGCCTGCCGCGCCTGCGCGTGGTCGAGACCGCAGGGGACGCGTACGCGTCGGAGCGCCAGCAGTGGGACTCCGGCAACAACGCGGTCGCCGTCGAGCCGGGCGTCGTGTTCACCTACGACAGGAACACCCTCACCAACGCCGCACTGCGCAAGGCCGGTGTCGAGGTGATCACCATCGCCGGCGCAGAGCTCGGCCGCGGCCGCGGCGGCGGGCACTGCATGACCTCCCCGATCGCTCGGGACCCGCTCGACTGACCGGACGCGGGAGGGCGAGGTGCGGGCGCCGATGAGGATCCTCTGCGGCCTGGCGGCCGCGATCATCGCGGCCTTCGGCCTGCGTGAGCTGGCGTGGCTGCTCAACCCGGTGCTGTTGGCGGCGTTGGTGGTCACGCTGGTTCACCCGGTCTACGGCAGGCTGCGCGCCCGCGGCGTCGGCGCCCCCCTCTCGCTCGCGGCGCTGACCGTGGCGGTGTACGGATCGATCGCGGCGGTGGCCGCCCTGATCCTCTACGCCCTGGCGCGGTTCGCGTCGATCCTCCCGCGGTACAGCGCGCAGTTCGAGGCCCTCATCCGCGGCTTCCGGGACGCTCTGACCCAGGCGGGGATCGGCCGGCCGCAGACCGACGAGCTCCTCACCTGGATCGACCTTCCGACCGCCGCGCGCTGGCTCACCGCTCAGCTGCCCTCCATCGTCGGCTTCGCCTTCACCGCCATCCTGCTCGGGACGGTGCTGATCTTCCTCACGATCGAATCCACCCAGCTCGCCGATCGGACCAGGACACTGCGCGCCGATCATCCCCGCATCGTCGACGCGCTGCGGCTGAGCGCCGTGCGGACGCGGCGGTTCTTCGTCGTCACCACGATCTTCGCCGTGATCGTCGGCGTGCTCGACACCGGCCTCCTCCTTCTTCTCGGCGTGCCGTTCGCGCCCCTGTGGGGCATGCTCGCCGCGGTGTGCAACTACATCCCGTACCTCGGCTTCTGGGTCGGGATGATTCCGCCGGCGGTGCTCGGGCTCACGCTCCACGGCTGGGAGACCGCGCTGATCATCGTCATCGGTTATGTGGTCCTGAACTTCGTGGTCACCTCCCTGCTGCCCACCAAATTCATCGGCGACGCGGTCGGGCTCTCGATGACGGCCGAAGTCGTCGCCATCGCCCTCGGGGTGTGGATCCTCGGGCCGGTCGGCGCGATCCTCGCCGTTCCTCTGACGATCGCGATCAAGGGCGTGGTCGTCGACGCCGACCCTCGAGCGTCATGGGCCGGAGAGCTCCTGTCCTCGGGGAAGGCTCTCCGGCGGGCAGGGTAGATTGTCTGGGGAACCCAGACGCTCAGGTTGCCGTGCAAAGGAGCATCGCTTGCCCGACAGGCGGAAACTCATCGCCGACGCCGCCATCACCGTGATCGATCAGTACGGCGCGCGCGGACTGACGCATCGGCGTGTGGATGCGACCGCGGGCCTCCCGACCGGTACGACCTCGTATCACGCGCCGACGCGCAAGGAGCTGGTGGGTCTCGTCGTCGACGCGATCGCGAACAACCCGGAGCTGAAGCCGAGCGAGATGGAGCAGTTTGCGCGTCCTGCCACGATCGACGAGGCCGCCTCGCTCCTGGTCGAGGGCATCGAACGCTCCGCTCGGGCCGGCCCCGCCCTTCGAGCGCGATCCGCGATACTCCCGGAGCTGGCGCAATGGCCCGACCTGGCGGACAGGATCTCGGATGTATCCCAGGGCGCGCAGGACCACTACCGAAAAGCCGCCGACATCCTGCAGCGCGTCGGGATCTCCGCGACCGAGCAGGAAGCTCGCGAACTCACCGCGCTGTGCGAGGCGTTGCTCCTCTTCCGGGTGACGCGACAGAACCCGATCGATCTGGCCGCGATCCTGAAGACGTACCTCATCGGCCTCGGTGGCGGGTGGCGAGACGCCGCGCCATCGGCCGCGCGCTGACGCCCTCGTCGACGAGAATGCTGAGGATGAGCAGCCACAAGGCCAGTGCGTCCGCAGCACGAAGCGCATCGCCTCTAAAGAGGAAGGGGGCCGCCGTGTCGCGTGCCATCGTCCCGGTCCGTGCCGCGGCCATCGCGTTCGTGGGCGCGGCGGTCGTCGTCGCGATCATGGCGCAGGGCCAGCGGATCGCGCTCGGCGGCCCTGACTCGCTCGGAACCCGCGCCGGCTGGTTCGCCGGAGCGGCGGCGGGCCTGTCGTTCGCCGTGGCGTACGTGACGGACGGCGGCCGCAGCGCTCGACCCGAGCTGGCGTGGAGGGATCGCGTCCCTGCGGTGAAGCGGATCGTCGACCTCGTCGTGCTCACGGCGGCGGTCGGGCTGGCTGCCTATCTGGTCGTGATCGCCGTCGCCCAGGTGTTCCAGCTCGGCTTCCGCGGCCTCACCGTCGACCCGCTCGGCGGCGGGGCGCTGGCCGGTTTCGCCGCCGCCGCCCTCGCCTACGCCGGCGCGCTGTACGGGGCGCGCACCAGCGGCCCCCGCATCGCCGCTCTGGCGGTGTCCCTCCTCTTCATGGGGACGCTCGCGAGCATGGTGAGCTCGCCCGACGAGTCCTGGTGGCAGCTGCACTTCTCGCAGCTCGGCAACACCGCAGGGGTCACCGGGTATCGATTCAACCTGGCCCTGATCATGACCGGGCTGCTGCTGACCGTGCTCGCAGCTTTCGTCGGCCACTCGTTCGAGCTGGGCCTCGCTCGCCGCGGCGCACCGGATGCCGTGACGAGCGTTGCACTCACCTGGCTGTTCGCGGCCATCGGGCTCTGCATGGTGACGGCGGGCGCCGTGCCGGATGCCGTGAACGTCGTGGTGCACGTGGGGGCGGCCTCCGGCATCGTCGTCTTCTTCGGCGCGGTGGTGTTCGTGTCCCTGAGCCGGGTGCCCGACCTTCCGAAGGACCTCGTCGGCTTCACGATCGTCGTCGTGGCCGGCATCGTGGTGTCGGTGCTGCTGTGGGTGCCGATCGACTACTACAGCCTGACCGGGACGGAGCTGGTCGCGGCGGGACTGCTGTTCGCGTGGCTCCTGGTCTTCGTCCGGGCCGCGGAGACCTACGCCGGCGAGCCGGTCACGGCCTCCATCGACGCCGAGCGTCCGACGCGCTGACGGAGGAACAGTGCGGCCCTGTCGAGGGCCTCACCCGCCTCGTCGAGCGCGTCCACGTACGCCTGGAAGACATGCGGAACGCCGGTGGTGACGTCGAGGATCACATCCACTCCGGCGTCCCGGGCGCGATCGGCGAGGCGGACGGAGTCGTCGAGGAGGAGCTCGTTCGTGCCCACCTGGAGCAGCATCGGCGGCAGTCCGCGGAGGTCGCCGAGCACCGCCGGGGCGAGCAGCGGCTGCGCGGGGTCTTGCCCCGCCAGGTAGAGCTCACCCGTGCGCCGCATACCCTCCGCGGTGAAGAACGGATCGACGCCCTCCTTGGCGACCATGCTGGCGCCCGAGCGCGTGTGGTCGAGGCCGGGGGAGAAGGCGACGACGGCCGAGGGGACGGGCAGTCCGGCATCCCGCGCGGCCAGCGAGGTCGTGACCGTCAGTCCGCCGCCGGCGGAGTCGCCGGCGAAGGCGATCGCGGTGGCGGGCGCGCCCGTCTCGAGCAGTTC
This sequence comes from Leifsonia sp. KNZ12-8B, assembly GCF_056755495.1. Lineage (NCBI taxonomy): Bacteria > Bacillati > Actinomycetota > Actinomycetes > Micrococcales > Microbacteriaceae > Leifsonia > Leifsonia sp. KNZ12-8B. The sequence goes on along the minus strand of NZ_JBPGXM010000046.1, from coordinate 4,840 downwards.
TCGGTACGCCGCCACACCGTCCTCGATCGCCGCCGGGAACGGGTGCTCCGGTGCGAGCCGGTAGTCCAGCGAGAGTGCGGCCATGCCGGTGCGGAGCACCAGCTGCGCGGTCAGGCTCAGCGCGGTCGCGGGGGAGCCGAGCGCGAAGGAGCCGCCGTGGAAGTACAGCAGCGTGCCTGGCCTGGCGCCCGTCTCCGGCTCGACCCGCGTCGCCGGTCGTCCGCCCAGACGGGTCTGTGTCACGCGCACACCGGCCGGCACCCGGAAGGAGCCCATGAGGGCGGTGAATCCCCGCCTCATCTCCTCGACGGTCTGCGGCGGTGCCGTCGGCGCGGTCCGGAGTCGGTCGTCGAGGTCTTTCCGCTGTTCGATGCTCATGGGGTGTCCCTTCTCGGATATATGCCTAGGCATGTAGTTCGTAGACTATATGCCGTGGCATATGAATCTGCAAGCGAACAGGTGGCCCCGGCGTTCTTCGACGACCTGGTGCGGTGCGAGACGCGCCTCTACAACGCTGTCAACGAGACGCTCCGTGCCGAGCACGGCATCGCCGCCTCCCAGTTCGAGCTGCTCCGCCGTCTCGCTCGGCTCCCGGGGTCGCGGGTCATCGACATCGCCGACGCCTTCGCGGCCGGCGTGGGCGCCATCAGCAAGGGCATCGACAGGATGGAGGCGCAGGGCTGGGTCCGCCGCCACCCCAACCCGAACGACGGCCGCTCCTCCCTGGTGAGCCTCACCCCGGAGGGGGAGCAGCTGGTCGCCGACGCCGAGCGCTCGTTCCGCAGCCGTCTCGCCGCGCTCATCCCGCTCCCGCCGGCTGAGCTGGAGGGGGTCACCGCGGCTCTGTCCCGGCTGCGCGCGTCACTGGAGACGGACCGGGTCGGGCTGCCGGTGGGGTGATCCGCGTCACCTCCGGCGATGTGCCGTTCGGAGTGCGCCGAGGGTGAAGAAGCCGGCGAAACGGGTGACGACGGCGAGGCGCCTCGCGGCAGTGAAGCCGACGCCGTTCACCGACCCGAGCATGCGCAGCACCTCGGCGCTCCTGATCGTGAGGATCCCGCGGTGCGGCCGGATGCCCGGCGAGGTCGAGACCTCGACGCGCAATGTCGTGAGGGCGTGCCACATCCCCAACGGGCCTCGCGGGACCTTCTCGCCGGTCAGCCGGAGGGGATGAGCGCGGTCGTCCTGTCCCTCGAGCAGGTATCGCATCGCGACGTCCTCGCCGTCGGGGAAGAGCTCGAGTCGCCCTGTCGTGGGCTGGTCGGTGGCGATTCCGTCGATGTCGATGCGTCCGGAAACGGTCAGGGCATGCGTGCCGTCCGAGCTGAATCGTCGCCAGCTCTCCAGCTCCACGTCGAGGCGTGCCGACGCTGCCCGGCGGACGCCGTCGATGGTGACGGTCCCGGCGAGGGTCTCGTGGAAGCGGAGCCCGTCTCCGGCCCGTCGCTCCCGCAACGTCGTCATGGCCGAGGTGGCTGCGTCCTCCGGCGGTGCGGAGTGCGTGACGTGCGGCCACTCCGGCGCGCGCCAGTCCGGATCCCCGGTCGACCGGATCGCGTGCTCGATGGCCCGTTCGGCGAGTGCCAGGATCGTCGCCGACGGGTTCGCGCCCGTTGCGGCGGGCACGCCTGCGCCGTCGACAACGAGCAGCCCGGGGTACCCGTGGACGCCGCCGTGGTCGTCGACGACCCCTTCGGCGGCTGTCGCTCCCCGGGGGACGCCGCCGAGCGCATGGACGGTGACCGGCGTGCGCAGCATGGACCACAACGGGCTCGCGAAAGCGCGGCCGCCGAGCTGGCGCGAGGCGGCTCGACCCACCCGCCCCTGCGAGCGCGTGAGGCGCCGGTTGGCTCTGCTGTCCCAGTCGAGCGTCGCCCGACCGCGGGCATCCAGCCGCACTCGGCCGGTGCCCGAATCCCTGCCCATCTGAAGGAGCGCGATCGTCGCCCGATCGGACCTTCTGCTCCGGGCGGGGAGGCGAAGCGGCAGCACCGAGCGTACTTCGTTGCGGATCAGGTCCTCGAGGGCGTGGGGGATCGCGCCGTCTTGAACCTGGAACCAGACCGGCGCTCCGCCTTCTTCCACGTCGAGCACCGTGCTGGTGGTGATCGTGGGTCCCGGGTTGCCGGTGGCGGGGCGTGTGAGGTTGCGCAGGAAGGTCAGCGCATCCCCGTTGCCGGAGAACCCTTCGCCGAGGCGTGCGGACAGATGGGGGAGGGTCTTGTGGATGTCGCGCTGCCGCAGCAGCAGCTCCGTGGTTCCGACGGCCCCGGCCGCCAGCACGACCGTGCGGGAGGAACGGGTGTGGACCTCGCCGGACTCGACGTCGCGCCAGCTGACGGCATAGCCGGAATCCGCCGGCTCGACTCTGGTCACCTCTGCGCCGCTGATGCCGACGGCGCCGAGCCGCTCGGCCAGTGCGAGGTACGTGAAGTCGAGCGAGTTCTTCGCGCCCCGGGGGCAGCCGATCACGCATTCGCCGCAGAACGAGCAGCCGAGCTGGGCCTTCCCGTACCGGTTCACCACGGGCGTGCTCAGGTCGTCCGAGAAGCGGACGGCGAGATTCGGGCGCACGATTCCTGCTCCGCGGCCCAGCCGGCGGGCGGCGTCCTCGAGCGCGGCAACGCGATCCGGGAAGCGTCCGGTCGCCGGGTCGCGCTGCACGGGGGCGACCTCGAGCATGTGCGCGGCAAGGTCGTAGTAGGGGTCGAGCTCGGCCCGGGTGACGCCCCACCGCCGGTCCGTGAAGACGTCCGGCGCGGGCCGCGCGAACACGTTCGCATAGACCAGGGAGCCGCCGCCCCAGCCTGCTCCGTGCACGGAGAGCATCCGGTCCATCCAGCGCAGCTCGTAGAGGCCGGGCTCGTCGTCCCACAGCCAGCCGTCCTCCAACCGGTCGCCACGCGGGAAGTCCGTCGGTCGGTAGCGTCTGCCGCGCTCGAGAACGAGCACCGACCGCCCCGCCTGTGCGAGCCGGGCGGCAGCGACAGCGCCGCCGAAGCCGCTGCCGACGACGATGGCGTCGACGAGGGTCTCGTCGTGGGCCGCATCGCCTTCGGCTGCCGCGGAGGCGGCCGCCGATGCGTTCCGTGTGGAGTCGGTCACAGATTCGTCCTTTCGTCGCGGTCTGGTCGGGGAGACGCTTCGGGGATCAGCCCAGGAGGCTCTCGGCCTCGACCGCGAAGAGCGCGTCTGCGTCGGGCGCCATCAGGGCCAGGTTGCCGGCGATCTCCAGGCTGACGAAGCCGTGCAGCCTGCTCCAGATGAGGACGGCGTCGAGGACGACGTCGGCGGAGGCGGTCACCCCGGTCGCGTCGGCCCACTGGGAGAAGCCCCGCGCCAGGGCCTCGGGAGCGCGCGGCGGGGAGACGCGGCGGGGGCTCGTGCCGCGATGAGCGGTCACCGCCGCGATCAGGGCGGTCATGGCACCGGTCGCGGCCGCCACGACGTCGCCGGCGTTGGCGTCGAAGTTCGGCAACGGCGGCTGGTACAGCAGCCGGTAGCGGTGGGGATGGGCCAGCGCCCACGCCCGGTAGGCGTGGAGGAAAGCCTCCAGCTCGGCGTCCGGAGCCGACGAGGCTGCTGTCGTCACGGCGGCGGTGAGGTCGTTGTAGGCGTCGATGACCAGATCGGTCAGGAGCGCGTCGCGACTGGCGAAGTATCGGTACAGCGCGGGCCCCGTCATCCCGAGCTCTCGCGCGATCCCTGTCAGCGAGAGCCCGCCGGGGCCGACCTCGGCGAGCTGTGCCTCTGCCCGTCGTTTGATATCGGCCGTCACCTCGTCTCGATATCGCTCCCGCGGTGTGCTCGGTGAGTTCGCCATGGTCATCCTTTCTGCGACTTGACATCACGATCGTAACATGTCCATACTCAAGTTACGCCCCGTAACTAAACAAACGGGCCATTACGAAACGGAGATCATCATGACGAACACCCGCGACCAGATCCTCGCCCTCGCCGAGCCCTGGCGTCTGCTGTGGAACGGCGACATCAGCCTCACGGACCGCATCATCCACGAGGACTGGCTGGCGCACGCCGCCCCGATCACCGGCGGGCCGGCCGGGGAGATGAGCGGCCGCCGCACCCTGGACGAGTGGGTGACCGGCATCAACACCCTCTTCCCCGACCTGGACTTCGCGTTCGACGTCGGCCCGATCGTCGACGGCGACTTCCTCGTCATCCGCTGGAAGGCGCAGGGCACGTACGCCGGCGGCTTCCCGCCCTCCTCTCCCGACGCGGTCGGCCGGGTCATGACCTTCTACGGCACGGACACGTTGCGGGTGAAGGACGGTCGGCTCGCGGAGTACTGGGCGAACGCGGACAGCCTGTGGCTCCTGCAGCAGCTCGGGGTCGACCGGGTCCCGGCGCTGGACTGACCGGGAAAGTCACTCGGAGGAGATCATGACATCCCCGATCGCTGCGCCCGCCGCACGAAAGCCGCGTCGCGCCCCGTTGTACGTGTTCGTCGCAGCATGGGCCGTGCCTGTGCTGGTCCTCGGGGAGTTCGCGCTCCTCGCTGCGCTGCCCGTCCTCACTCTCGTGATCGCCACGCTGGCCGATGCCCGCCTTCGGGCGATGCGCTGGTGGGTGGGTGCGCTGGCTGTCGCATACGCGACACCGCTGGCCATCTGGGCGTTCAACCCGGACCGCGCGCAGAGCCTGTCCAAGGATCTGTCCCTGGTGCCGGCCGTGATCCTCATCGCGGTGTCCGTCGTCGTCATCGTCAAGCTCCACACCAGGCGCAAGCGATGATCGTGGCGACACCGTCGCGGGGGGGCCGGGCCCGGGTGCCACCCCCCCCCCCCCCCCCCCCCAATGGCGGGGGCGCCCCACCCCCCCC
>NZ_JBPGXM010000045.1:0-24366 GCF_056755495.1 Leifsonia sp. KNZ12-8B | reverse complement strand
GGGGGATGGTGCGGGTGGGTCAGGTGCGCAACCGTCCGGCGAAGCGGACGAGGGCGCGATCGGTGCCGGCGGCTCCGACCAGGCAGACGCTGACGGGCGGGCCGCCGGGCGTCTGGGGACCGAGGGGAGCGGCGACCGCCGGCAGGCCGGCGAGCGACGCGAGGGAGGTGAGCCGGAGCGTGGCCGCGCGGTGCGCGTCGATCGACGCGGCGTCGGCGCCGAGCCGGGGGGCGCGGTCGGCCACCGTGGGGAGCAGCAGGATCCTGTCGCCGAGCCACGTTCGCAGCGCCTCCCGTGCTGCGCCGACGACGGATCTCGCAGCCGCGAACTCGCGGGCGGTGACGCGCGACGCGTCGGCGAAGCGGCCGGCGACGTCGGCGCTGAGCGCTCCAGGGTGCTGCGAGATCCAGTCGCCGTGGGTCCGCCAGGCCTCGAAGGCCTGAACGGTGCGGAAAGCGTGGAACCAGGTCTCGACGTCGGCGCCGAGCGAGTCGTCGACGGTCGCACTGAGGCTGCGGGCCGTGGTGGCGACGGCCTCGGCCACGGCGGGCACGGCCAGGGCGGTGAGCGACGGGACGACGACGAGCTGCGCCTCCCCGTCGCCGGCAGGGCCGCCGGCAGGGCCGCCGGCCACGAGGGCATCGGTCACAGCCTGCAGCGTCGCGGCATCCCGCGTCATCCAGCCGACCGTGTCGAAGCTCTCCGCGAGCGGCAGCACGCCCGTCGTGGGGACGAGGCCGTGGGTGGTCCGCAGCCCCCAGAGCCCCTGGTACGCGCTCGGCACGCGGATGGAGCCGGCCGTGTCGGTGCCGAGCCCGATGGTCGTCCAGCCGCGAGCGGTGGCGCTCGCGGGTCCGCTCGACGAGCCGCCGGGGATGCCCCCGGGGTCGGCGACGTTGAGCGGGGTGCCGGTGCGGCCGTTCGTGCCGGCGATCGAGTAGGCGAACTGGTCGGTGGCTGCGATGCCCAGCACCGAGGCGCCCGCGGCCAGGAGGCCGGCGACGACGGGCGAGTGCTCGGTCTCGACGCGGGCTCCGGCGGCGTACTCGGGCACGCCGCCGCCGATGACCTGTCCGGCCACCGCGAAGAGGTCCTTCACGGCGACGGTCATGCCGTCGAGGGGGCCGCGGCCGGTGGGCTCCACCAGCGGGGCGCCCACCACGCGCCAGGTCGAACGATCGAGGGGCTTCTCCGGCGCGGTGACGTGCGCCGCGATGACGCGCCAGCGTTCCGGCTGGCGCTCCCACACCTGCGTCTGCATGCCGGGTGCGCCGGTCGGCGCGACCACGTCGGCCACGATGACCGCGACGCCGTCCGCGGGGATGCGGATGTGTACGGCCGTGACGCGGCGTGTCGGGACGACCGTGCGCGCCGCCCGGAAGCGGCTGATCTCGTCCCAGCCGACGACGACCGTCGTGCCGTCGCCGCGGATCGTGTCCGGCCCGGGAGCGAAGGCGTCGTCGAGCGCTGCGACATCGTTCGCGAGGAGAGCGTCGTCGTACGCCCAGAACGCCTCGAGGAGGCCGTCCGGAATGACGGCGGGCGCATCCACCACGACATCGCGGACGGCCGGGAGTGCGAGCGCGCTCATCACACCACCTCCAGGCTCCGCGCGACGGCGGCGAGGATGCGGTCGGTGAAAGGGCCGGAGCGGAACTCCGCGAAGTCCGACACCCGGATGGCCCCGTGCACGCCCTTCACGATGTCGACCGCCTGCGAGACCGCGAAGTCGGCGGCCGCGCTGAGGTAGAGGTAGGCGCGGTGGGGGTCCACGTCGACCAGCGAGGTGAGCAGGCCGACGGCGTTGCGGACGCAGCGCCGGAGGGCCAGCTCGAGGTTCTCGCTCAGCCCGACCGGGACGAGCATCCCCTGGGCGACGGCGAACGGGCCGGACACGCCGGTGAGCGCCGCGGCCTCGGCGGCCGGGACGACGTCGACCCGGAGCGTCGCCCGGAGCGGTGCCTCGAGTGCGGTGAGGGCCACCTCGCCGTCGCCCTGCGCGAAGTGGGGGTCGCCGATGTGGAGCAGGGCGTCGTCGACCTGGACCGGGAGGAAGAGGGTGCTGCCGACGGTGAGGAGGGCGATGTCGAGATTGCCGCCGTGCAGCCCGGGCGGGGTCGAGTGGGGTCGGCCGGGCGCGTCTGCGGCGACACCGACGATGCCGAGGAAGGGCGCGAGAGGGAAGGTCGCGTGGCCGGGATCGGCGGCATCCTGGCGGAGGGCGATGCGGCCGACCAGGGCGCCGTCGTGCTCGACCACGTCGCAGAAGGCGCTGTAGGTGCCGTCGACGGCCGGCTCGCCCTGCAGGACACCGCGGCCGTGCCGGGTCGAGACGACTCCGTACGGTGCGCGGAGCTCGAGCGCCTCGATCGTGACGGCGAGCAGGTCGCCGGGGCGGGCGCCCTCCACGGCGATCGGCCCGGTCACGACGTGGGGGCCGTCCTCGCCCGTGCGCCCGACCAGCGCGGCGATCGCGACCGTGTCGGCGAGGACCTCGTCCGCCTCGAGGCCGCCGTGCTCGCGGAAGAAGGCGACCGGGTCACGGCCCTGGTCGTCCATGATGCCTTCGTGGCTGACCGTGTCGACGACCAGCGTCGCGCCCGGCTGGACGCGCGCCACCGGCGCGTCCGTGCGTCCGGGGAGGCGGCCCCACAACACCGTGTCCGGCAACGCCGGCACATAGACGCTGTCGTCGCCGACGCCTTCACCCGACTGCAGCAGGGGCCGCCGGGCGGTGGAGACGGGGATGCTCATGGAGGCCTCTCGAGGGGGACGACGGGACGGGGAGCGGTGATCCGAATTGGTCTGACCACCGAACGTTTGTCCACGATAAGCAGCGCATGCTCCCCGTACGCCCCGTTTCACGAGAACGTCACGACGGCTTTACAGGGCTGAAACACGACAGTTGTCGGCGAGGGATGAGGGTGGCAATTGGTCCGACCAGTAGTCCAGAATGGGACGATCCGACGAGAGGACCGATCGATGGCAGCACCGGTGATCCCGCCCCTGTCCCACCGGGCCCGCACGGTCAGCGCGGAGGTCGCCGCCCACCTCGAGCGGCTCATCTCCTCCGGCTCGCTGGCCGCGGGCGAGCGGCTGCCCTCCGAGCGCGAGCTCGCGACGACGCTGTCCGTGTCGCGTGCGACGGTCCGGGAGGCGCTCGCCGAGCTCGAGTCCAAGCGGCTGGTCATCAGGCAGCAGGGGCGAGGGAGCATGGTCGCCCCCCGCGACGACGGCGGTGAGGCGCTTCGCACGGGCCTGGGCGCCGTCGAGGTCGAGCTGCGCAATGCGACCGAGCTGCGCGACCTGGTGGAGCCTCGCATCGCCGCCCTCGCGGCCCAGCGGGCCGCCGAATCCAATCTCCTCCAGCTGGAGGACGTGGTCGCGCAGACGAACGAGAACCTCAGCACCGACGAATCACTGCGGCTCGACCGCGAGTTCCACACGCTCCTCGCCCACGCCGCGCAGAACCCGCTCCTCGTCACCCTGAGCGAGATGACGAGCGACTGGACGTCCTCGTTGCGGGCGCGCTCGCACGCCACCCGTCGCGCCCGCCGAGTGTCCTTGGCCGGACACCGGGAGATCCTCGAAGCGGTCGTCGCGAGCGATCCGATCGCGGCAGAGGCGGCCATGACGCGCCACCTGCACGAAGTGCGCGCGCTCATCGCCGCGGATGCGACGAGCATCGACTGATCGCGGCCCCGCGGCCCCGCGGCAGCGCCGCGTCGACGTGGACGAGAACTAGTCTGGTGTGAGATGAATCGTTTCCACGCGGGGGAGCCATGCCGACGATCAAGGACGTTGCCGAGAGAGCCGGCGTCGCATTGGGGACCGCCTCCCGCGTTCTGAGCGGCAGCGCCCAGACGTCGCCGGACTCCCGGGCGCGCGTCCTGGCCGCAGCGGCGGAGCTCAACTACGTCGCCAACGGTCCGGCGCGGGCCCTGCGCCGCTCGCGTACCGAGGTGCTCGGACTGCTCGTGTCCGACATCCGCAATCCCTTCTTCTCCGAGCTGGCTCACGCGGCGGAGAGCGAGGCGATGAAGCGCGGGTACACGGTGCTGCTCGCGAACGCGAACGAGAGCGCGGCTCAGGCCGACGAGTACCTGCGCATCTTCGCCTCGCAGCGCATCGACGGGCTGCTGCTGGCTCCGCAGGGGCCGATGTCGCCGCAACTCGCCTCGCTGGTCGCCTCCGGCCTCCCGATCGTGCTTCTCAACCGAAGCCTCGAGGGCCTGGACGCCCCGCTGTTCGCGACGGACAACGCGCAGGGCGTGGCCTCGGTGCTCGACTGGCTGCAGAAGCGTGGCCACTCGGAGGTCGCCTTCATCGGTGGTCCGACGGCGTTCTCCACGGCGGCCGAGCGTCGCACGGCCTACCTCGCGGGTCGCGCAGCTCACGGCCTCAGCCTCGACGACCGGCTGATCGACGAAGGCGACTTCCTCTCGGACGGCTCCGAAGCCGCGATGCTCCGCATCCTCGACCGCGGTGTGATGCCCACCGCGGTCTTCGGCGTGAACGAGCCCACCACGCTCGGGGCCGTGCGCGCCTTGCGGCGGCGCCTGGGACCGGCGGAGGCGGCCCGCGTCGACGTCATCTCGTTCGACGACGTCGAATGGTTCGAACTGATGACGCCTCCCATCAGCGCCGTGCGGATCGGCGCCGCGGAGATCGGCCGCCTGGGAGTCGACGGGCTGATCGCTCTCATCGAGGGCCGCGCTGCGGAGTCGCAGAGGGTCGCGACCAGCCTGGTGGACCGGACGGGCGGCTGACGCGGCGAAGCGCGCTTGCGATCCCGTCGTTCGTGATGCATCATTGACTGCGTCGCCCGTGGAATCGTTTCCATGGAAACGTTTCACATGGAGGTGCACATGCCCAGCAGCCAGGGATCCACGGTGGTCGTGTTCGGCAGCATCAACGTCGACACCTGCTACCGGGTCACCAGCCTGCCGCAGCCGGGGGAGACGGTTCTCGCCGAGACCGCCACCGTGTCGCCGGGCGGGAAGGGCGCCAACCAGGCCATCGCCGCCGCGGCGGCCGGCTCACCGACCCGCATGATCGGAGTCGTCGGCGACGACCGCGAGGCGGAGCCGTTGATCACGGCACTCGCCGAGCGAGGCGTCGACACCGCGGGCATCGAACGGCACGAGAGCACCCTCACGGGCCGAGCACTCGTGCTGGTCGACGGGGCGGGAGAGAACTCGATCGTCGTGCTCGCAGGCGCGAACGGACTGCTCGACGAGTCATTCGCGACCGAACGGTTGGCGACCATCGAACAGGGTGACGTGCTCGTGCTCCAGAACGAGGTCCCCGCGGCCGCCAATCGGGCCGCCGCGCGTCTCGCGCGGGCCGCCGGAGCCGTGGTCGTCTGGAACGCGGCCCCTGCCCCCCTCCGTCGCGACGACATCGTGCGCGACATCGACCTGCTGGTCGTCAACGAGACCGAGCTCGCGCAGCTGGCGACGCTCCTGGATGTCGAACACCCCACCTCGAGCGACCAGGAGGCCGTCCCCCAGCTGCTCGACGCAACGCTCGGCGCACTGCGCCGGGGTGGCGACGCCGCCATCAGCGGGGTCTGCACGCTCGGCTCCGACGGCGCGGTGTACAGCTCGCCGGAGGGAGCGGGGCGCCTCCCCGCGATCCCGGTGGAGGCCGTCGACACCACCGCTGCCGGGGACACCGTGGTCGGCTACCTCGCCGCCCTCTCCGCGCGGCCCCTGCGCGAGCGTCTGCGATTCGCCGGAGCCGCCGCGGCGCTCACGGTCACCCGAGAGGGCGCGTCGGCCTCCATCCCCGCACTGCACGACGTCGAGCACCTGCTGGCGTCCCTCCCCGAAAGGACCATCGAATGAGAGTCGCCGTCGGAGCCGACCATGCCGGCTTCCCTGTCAAGGCGCACGTCGTCGACGCCATCGAAGCGCTCGGCCATACCGTGATCGACTGCGGCACGGACAGCGCCGACCCGGTCGACTTCCCCGACATCACGGAAGCGACCTGCGCACCCGTGCTCGATGGCTCGGCCGACCGCGCGATCCTCGTCTGCGGCACCGGCGCCGGCGCGATCATGGCCGCCAACAAGATCCCCGGCATCCGCTGCGGTCTGGCGAACGAGTCGTACTCCGCTCACCAGGCGGTCGAGCACGACGACGCCAACGTGATCGCCCTCGGTGCCTGGCTGGTCCCGCCCGCCTTCATCGAGGAGATCGTCGCCCGGTTCCTCGCCGCCACCTTCGACGACGACGAGGACACACGCCGGCGCGTCGCCAAGCTGAACGCGCTCGACGACCTCGCTCCGGCATCCTCCCGAACCCGCTGAAGCACCGCACCCGCTGCACCACCCGACCCACTGCACCACCCCGACCCGCTGCACCACCCCAACCGCTGCACCACCCCGACCCACTGATCAAAGGAGATCCCTCAGTGACGAACACCATCCCGACCGCCAGGCAGTTGTCTGCACTCGGATCGAAAGACCGCAACAAGACGGCGATCGCCGCAGCGCTCGGCACCAGCGTCGAGAACTACGACTTCATCGCCTACGGCACGGCCTCCGCTCTGTACTTCGGAGCGGTCTTCTTCCCCGAGAGCGATCGGTTCATCGGCACGCTCCTGTCCTTCGCCACTCTGGCGGTCGGCTTCCTGATGCGCCCGCTGGGCGGTGCGATCGGCGGCTACCTGGCCGACCGGTTCGGCCGCAAGCCGGTCCTCGTGGGCGCCATGCTCGTCATGGGCGGCGCGACGTTCCTCATCGGGCTGCTGCCGACCTACGCCGCCGTCGGCGCACTCGCGCCGCTCCTGCTCGTGATCATCCGGATGATCCAGGGACTCGCGTTCGGTGCGGAGTGGGGAGGTGCGATCACCATGACCTACGAGCACGCACCGTGGAACCGGCGCGGCATGTACGCCGCGATCCCGCAGTCCGGCAACCCTCTCGGCATCGCCCTGGCGAGCGCCATGTTCCTCATCTGCGCGAACCTCGAGGGGGATTGGCGCTGGCGCATCCCGTTCCTGCTGAGCGCGGTGCTGGTCGTCGTCGCCCTGATCGTGCGCTCCCGGCTCTCCGAGTCGCCGGAGTTCCAGGAGGTCAAAGCGGAAGGCCGGCTGGAGAAGAACCCGTTCCTCGCCACCCTGCGACGCGACTGGAGGAGCGTCCTCCGGGTGATCGCGTTGCGCATCGTCGAGTCCTTCGCGTACTACTCGACGGCCACGTACTTCCTCAACTACATCACGCAGCGGTTCCCCGACGTCCGGCCGACCGCCCTCGGCGCCATCACCGCCGCCAGCGTCGTCGCGATCGTCGTCACCTTCCTCGCCGGATCGCTCACCGACCGGGTCGGACGCCGGCCGATCTACATCGTGGCGTGCATCGTCGCCATCCTGTTCGCGTTCCCCATGTATCTGCTCACCGACGACGGCACCCCCGCCCTCGTCATCGCGGTGTTCGTCTTCGGCATCGGCGTCATCCACGCTTCGCTCACGGGCACCCAGGGCGCGCTGCTCACCGAGCAGTTCGGCACCACGACCCGCACCTCGGGCGCGTCCCTCGGTTACCAGATCGCTGCGGCACTCGGCGGCTTCGCACCCCTGCTCGCCGCGGCGCTGGTCGGCTGGCTGGGCTGGCCCGGAGCGTCGCTGCTCTACATGGCCGCCGCGGTCGTCGGGCTGATCGGCATCCTCGTCACTCGCGAGACCTACGGCCGCGCCGAGCGCGCGCGCATCAACGCCCTGGTGGAGGAGGAGCGGGCGCGGCTTTCGTGAGAGTCAGCGGGGGCGGTCGCGGCCGTCGCATCGCCTTCTCATCCCCTCCGGGTGAGGCCGCCCCCGCCTGCGGACCCCTAGTTTGCCGGTCAACGGTGGGCGTTCGCCCCGGTGAAGGGAGGCGATCGTCGCCATGGACGCCACGGGAACCAACCTCGTCTGGATCATCGCGGCGCTCGTCGACTTCGGCATCAAGGTCGCGGCGCTCATCGTCATCCCGCGGCGGCGCAAGCCCACCGCGGCGATGGCGTGGTTGCTGGCCATCTTCCTCATCCCGTTCGTCGGCATCCTGCTGTTCCTGCTGATCGGGAGCTTCCGGCTGCCGCGGAAGCGGCGCGACGAGCAGCGGAGGATCAACGGCATCATCGCCGAGCGCGTCGCCGGCCGTACCGAGCCGGAGGAGGCCGCCGACTGGCCGCGGTGGTTCCAGCGCGTCGTGGAGCAGAACCTGACCCTCACCCAGCTTCCGGCCGTCGGCGGCAACTCCGCGGAGCTCTTGCGCGACTACCGGGCGTCGATCGACGCGATGGCGGCGGAGATCGACACGGCGACCTCGTTCGTGCACGTGGAGTTCTTCATCGTGGCGTGGGACGACACCACCCGGGGCTTCTTCTCGGCGATGGAGCGTGCCGTGGCCCGCGGCGTCTCGGTCCGCCTGCTCGCCGACCACCTCCCGTCGCAGAAGATCCCCCGCAGCACGGAGACGTTCGCCGAGTTGGACCGCATCGGCGTGAAGTGGGCATGGATGCTGCCCGTCATGCCGTTCAAGGGCAAGTACCAGCGTCCCGACCTCCGCAACCACCGCAAGCTGGTCGTCGTGGACGGCCGGGTCGGGTTCATGGGCTCGCAGAACCTCATCGACCGCAGCTACGACCTGCCCAAGAACATCAAGCGCGGCCTGCAGTGGCAGGAGCTCATGACCCGCCTGACCGGGCCCGTCGTGGCATCCATCAACGCCGTGTTCCTCTCCGACTGGATGATCGAGACCGGCGAGTTCGTCGGGGACGAGCACGTCCCCGTCGCGGAACCGCCCCGGACGGCGTCGCGGGGTGAGCTGGTCTGCCAGGTGGTGCCGAGCGGCCCGGCGTACCCGACCGAGAACAACCTGCGGATGTTCCTGTCGCTGATCTACGGGGCGACCGAACGCGTCATCATCACCAGCCCGTACTTCGTGCCGGACGAGGCCATGGTCTACGCGATCACCACCGCGTGCGAGCGCGGACTCGACGTGCAGCTGTTCGTCTCCGAGATCGGCGACCAGGGCCTGGTCTATCACGCGCAGCGCTCGTACTACACCGACCTGCTCGAAGCGGGCGTGCGCATCTTCCTCTACCCGGCGCCGTACATCCTGCACGCCAAGCACTTGTCCATCGACGACGACATCGCCTTCATCGGGTCGAGCAACATGGACATCCGCTCCTTCAGCCTCAACGCCGAGTCATCGCTCCTGGTGCGCGGCCGGTCGTTCGTCGCGGGCATGCGCGAGGTCGAGCAGGGGTACCGCGACGCCGGACGCGAGCTGACCATGGAGGAATGGCGCCACCAGCCGGGCAGGGCCACGTTCCTCGACGGCCTCGCCCGACTCACCTCTGCGCTCAACTGAACACCCGGAAGGAGCCGGTCATGGCGAAGAACCCGGAGAAGGCGAGCTACCGGCATCGCGGACGCATGACGCCGACGCGCCCCGCCTCGACGCTCGCCGAGAAGTGGACGATGGTCGACGGTGTCGATGTCTTCTATCGCGAGTCGCCCGACCCTCCGCCCGACGCCCCCGTGATGACGCACCTGCACGGGTTCGGCCTGTCCGGCCGATATCTCCTGCCGACCGCCGAGCGACTGGCGGGGGAGTTCCACACCTACGTTCCCGACCTGCCGGGATACGGCCGCAGCGCCAGGCCGCAGAAGGCGCTCGACGTGCCGGGCCTCGCCCATGCGGCGGCGAGGTTCCTCGACGACCGCGGGGTCGAGAGGACGACCCTCGTCGGCAACTCGATGGGGTGTCCCGTCATCCTCGAGTTCGCCCACCACTATCCCGACCGCCTCGACCGCGCGGTCCTCGTGTCACCCGCCGGGGGTGTCAACAACCAGCCCTTCCGCCGGGCCGTGGGCCAGCTCGCGCGGGACGGCGGGCGGGAGCCGCGGAGGATGATCACCGTGGCGACGCCCGACTACCTGCGGTTCGGGGTCCCCAGCACCGTCAAGATGTTCAAGGCGCTGACGCGGTACCCCTCGCTCGAACGCCTGTTCGCGCTGCGGGTTCCGACGCTGGTGGTCATCGGGGAGAGGGATCCGCTGCTGCCGGGACCGGAGCGCGTGCAGGAGGTGGCGGACAAGACCGACAGCCACGTCCTCGTCGTGTTCATCGAGGGCGCCGCCCACGCGATCAACTTCAGCCATCCCGGAGAGCTGGCGAACGTCATCCGGCTCTTCATGGCGGACAAGCCGATCGTCGACGACCCCGACTCGCCGGGTCTCACCCGCGCGTTCGAGGTGCACCGCGGTGTCCATCATCCCCGTGCGTCCGACAGCTAGCCGGGTGCTGCTCCGCCCCCGGTCAGGTGCTCAGTGCGAAGGAGCGGCCGTCGTCCCGCGGACGATGAGCTGCGAGCCGAGGGTCGCGGCCTCCGTGACGGCCGTTCCGGCCATGACCTGGAGCAGGAGCTCGACGGCGAGGGCGCCGCACCGCTCGATCGGCATCTTGACGGTCGTCAGGCCCGGGTTCACCGCGCTCGCCATGTCGATGTCGTCGATGCCGATGATGCTGATGTCGGCCGGGCACGACCTCCCCATGTCGGACATGCCGGCCTCGAGGCCGAGCGCGACGAGGTCGTTGTAGGCGATGACGGCGGTCGCCCCGCTCGCGATCGCGGGTGCGGCCGCTGCCCGGCCGCCCTGGATCGAGGCGGCCTGATGGCTCAGGTGGGTGAGGCGGATGCCGAAGCGCTCGCAGGCCGCCGTGATCGTCGCGGCGCGCTGACCGTCGGCCCAGGAGCCGGGCGGTCCGGCCGCGTAGGCGATGTGCGTGTGCCCGAGAGCGGCGAGGTGCTCCACCGCCTGCTGCGGGCCGTTCTCCATGTCCATGAGCACGCAGGGGACGCCGTCGATGTAGCGGTTGACGACGACGAAAGGCGTGTCGCCGGCCAGCTCCAGCACTTCGTCGTCCGGCAGGCGGGGCGAGCACAGCAGCATGCCGTCGAGCTTGCGCGCCCGTTCGATCTGCTCGCGCTCGCGCCGGCGATCCTCGTCGGCGTCGAACAGCACCGTGCGGTGGCGGCCGTGCCAGGCCTGCGTGTGGATGGCCTTGAGGAGCGTCGCGTAGACGGGGTTCGCGACGTCGGGGACGATGACGCCGAACGAGCGCGTCGCGGTCGCGGCCTGCGGGCTGTCGTAGCCGAGCTCGCTCGCGGCGTGCAGCACCCGGTCGCGCGTCGCGCTCGCGAGGCGGTCGGGCTCACCGAAGGCGCGGGACGCCGTCGCGATCGACACGCCTGCGCGTCGCGCCACGTCGGTCAGCGTCGCACCCATAGCCACCTCTCCCGCGGGAACAGCTGTCTCATCATGTCCCATCTTCCGACATGGAATGGTGCTTGACAATTTTGTACAAACCATTCACACTCTTTTCCATGCCGATCATCGAAGATCCCACGACGGCCCGCCTGTCCCGGTCGCACCACGGCGCTCTCTCGATCCCCGGGGCGCCCGCGGGCGCGGGCATCCTCCACCTCGGCCTCGGTAGCTTTCACCGCGCGCACCAGGCGGTCTACACGTCCGCGGCCGTGCGGGCCGACGGGGGCGACTGGGGGATCGTGGGGGTCGCCTCTCGCTCGCGGGCCGTCGTCGACGCGATGCACGCGCAGGACCTGCTCTTCTCCGTCGCGACCATCTCGCCGGAGGGCACGTCGCTCAGCATCCCCGGCGTGCACACCGACGCGTTCGTCGCGGCCGACGACCCCAGGCGTGTCGTCGAGAGCATCGCCGATCCCGGCATCCGCATCGTCACCCTCACCGTCACCGAGAACGGCTACAGCTCCTCGCCCGCGACGGGCCGCCTCGACACCTCCGACCCGGCGATCGCCGGCGACCTGCGCGGGGGCGACCCGCGTACGACCATCGGGCAGCTCGCGCGCGGCCTCCAGCGGCGGGCCGCCGGATCCGGTGCCCCGCTCACGGTGCTCAGCTGCGACAACCTGGCCGCCAACGGCCCGCACACGAAGGGGCTCGTCCGCGAGTTCCTCGAGGCGCTGCCCGCCGCAGAGGGAGCCGAGGCGCTCGCCTACCTCGCGTCGTCGGTGTCGTTCCCCTCGAGCATGGTCGACCGCATCGTCCCGTCGACGACGCCGGCGCTCCGCGCCGAGGTGTCGTCGCTGCTCGGCGCGCGGGACGAGATCCCCGTCCCCGCCGAACCCTTCACGATGTGGGCGATCGAGGACGACTTCGCGGCGGGACGGCCCGCGTGGGAAGCCGGCGGGGCGGTCTTCACCACGGAGGTCGGCTGCTACGAGCAGATGAAGGTGCGGCTCCTCAACGGAACGCACTCGCTCATCGCCTACCTCGGTGCGCTGCAGGGCGCAGAGACCATCCCGGATGCCGTCAGCCGGCCCGCGATCCGGCACGCAGCGCGCGTCGTGCTCACCCACGAGTACACGCCGTCGATCCAGGTCCCCTCCGGCGTCGACATCGCGGACTACCAGCGCCAGCTGTTCCTGCGCTGGGGCAACACCGCGCTGGGCCACCGGACGAGCCAGGTCGGCACGGACGGCTCCGTGAAACTGCGCCAGCGCATCCCCGAGCCCGCACTCCGCCTGCTGGACCGCGGTGAGATGCCGCACCTGATCGCGCTCACCGTCGCGGCCTACCTCTCGTGCGTCGCGCCCCGCCCCGGGGCCGATCCCGGTCCCTTCGCCGCCGCGATGAAGGATGCCGCCCGCGAGCGGCTGCTCCCGCTGGCCGGGGCGACGGCCGGCGGGGCGGACCTCGCGGAGGCCGCGATCGCCGAGCTCCAGCTCTTCGGCGACGACCTCGCCGATCGCCCGGCGTTCATCGAGCGGGTCGGCGACCTCGTCGACACGATCGCACGCGACGGCGTCTCGGCGGCGATCCAGGAGAGCGTGACGGCGGCGGAGACCGACGTCACGGCCCAGGGGCCGGGGGTGCCGGCATGAGCACGACGGACCCGAACCACGGCGATCACGAAGGAGGCGCGACGATGAAGGCGCTGGCCATCCACGGCACGGAGGACATCCGCTGGGAGGACCGCGAGGTCCCGCAGCCCGCGGCAGGCGAGGTGCGGCTCCGTGTCCGCTACGTCGGCATCTGCGGTTCCGACCTGCACTACTACTTCCACGGCGCGAACGGCGAATACGCCATCCGCGAGCCGCTGACGCCGGGTCACGAGCTCTCGGCCGTCGTCGACCTCGACCCGTCCGGACGCCTCGCCGAGGGGACACCCGTGACGGTGCACCCCGCCCGCTACGGCGCCGAGGTGCCGGGCCTCGAGGACCGGCCGCACCTGCGCCCCGGCGGCGACTACTTCGGGAGCGCCGCGACCACGCCGCACCGCCAGGGCGGTGCCGCGGAGTACCTCATCGTCGAGGAGCACATGATCCGCGTGCTCCCGGAGGGCCTTCCGCTCGAACGCGCAGCGCTCGCCGAGCCGCTCGCCGTCGCCCTGCACGCTGTGGGCCTGGCGGGCGACATCACCGGCAAGCGTGTGCTCGTCATCGGCGCCGGCCCCATCGGCCTCCTCGTCGTCTCCGCGGCCGCGCACGCGGGCGCCGCGACGATCGGCGCGAGCGACGTGCGCACGGAGCCCCTCGACCGCGCTGCGGCGCTCGGCGCGAGCGAGCTCGTGCTCGTCGGGCGCGACTCCATCGCGGACGAGTCGTACGACGTCGTCTTCGAGTGCTCCGGCGTCCCCGTCTCGGTCACCCAGGCCGTGCGCGCGGCGCGCAGGGCCGGGACGGTCGTGCAGGTCGGGATGCTCGCGAACGTCGAGATCGGCGTCAACCTCGCGCCGATGCTCGCCAAGGAGCTGACCCTCCGCGGCGCCTTCCGCTTCTCGACCGAGATCGACGACGCCGTCGCGATGCTCGCCGAGTCGGACGTCCTCGACGCCGTCATCTCCCACACCATCGACGCCGCCGACGCCGTCGCGGCGTTCGGCGTCGCGCGCGACTCGTCGGCGTCGGCCAAAGTCCTGCTGCGCCTCTGAACCCCCCACCACCCCCTCTCCGAACTCATCTACGAAGGAGTAACCATGAGTAGTTCCCACATCCCGGGTGTGGACGCACCCGCGTCCCCGCCCACGGTCCAGCGGTCCACCGGCGACCTCGTCCGGGCCGCGGTCTCGGGCTGGCTGGGCACGGCGCTGGAGTTCATGGACTTCCAGCTCTACTCCCTGGCCGCAGCCCTCGTCTTCAGCCAGCTCTTCTTCGCCGGCGAGGAGCCGGGCATGGCCGTGGTCCTCGCCATGGCGACCTACGGCGTCGGCTACATCGCCCGCCCGCTCGGCGCCTGGTACTTCGGCCGGATGGGCGACAAGGTCGGCCGCCGCAAGGTGCTGTTCTACACGATCCTGCTGATGGGCCTCGCGACGACGCTCATCGGCTTCCTGCCCACCTACGAGCAGGCCGGTCTCATCGCGCCGATCCTGCTCGTCGTGCTGCGCCTCGCGCAGGGCTTCGGGGCCGGCGCCGAGATCTCGGGGGCCGGCGTCATGCTCGCCGAGTACGCTCCGGCGCGTCGGCGCGGCATCATCGCCTCCCTCGTCGCGCTCGGCACGAACTGCGGGACGCTCTTCGCCTCGGCGATCTGGGCGCTCCTCCTCGCCGTCATGATGGAGGAGGACGTCATCGCGTGGGGCTGGCGGATCCCCTTCATCGCGAGCTCCATCGTCATGGTGTTCGCCGTCTGGGTGCGTTTCCGCCTCAAGGAGAGCCCCGTCTTCGAGGAGCGCACCGACGTGGTCGACGGCAAGGCGCTCTCGCGCGATGAGATGGTCGACCTCGCGACGAAGAGCAACGACCTCCGCTCGCTCGAGGCGCTGCGGAAGAAGCCCGTCAAGGCGACGCTCGTGTCGTTCTTCCTGCGCTTCGGCCAGGCCGGCAACTCGGGGCTCATCCAGACCTACATGATCTCGTTCATCACGATCACGCTCGCGGTGCAGAAGGGCGTCGGTCCCGAGATCGTCATCGTCTCGTCGCTGATCGGCTTCGGCACGATCCCGCTCGTGGGCTGGCTCGGCGACCTCTTCGGCCGCCGGCGGATGTACATCATCATGACCTCGCTCTCGCTCGTGCTGATCATCCCGACCATGCTCGCGATCAACACGAAGGAGGTCGGCTGGATCTTCGTCGGCTACGCCGTGATCCACAACGTCTCGGTCCTCGGGCTCGCGTCCATGGAGAACATCTCGCTGCCCGAGATCTTCGGCGCGCGGAACCGCTACACGCTGACGGCGATCGTCCGCGAGATCGCCGCCATCATCGCGACCGGGATCGGCCCGATCATCGCAGCGGCCTGGGTCGCCGCGACCACCGGAAGCATCATCCCGGTGATGGTGCTGCTCGGCATCTACACGGCGTGCGCCCTGGTCGCCGCGGTCGTGGCGCCCGAGTGGACCGGACGCGACCTCACCGACCCGCGTTCGGCGATGTGACAAGGAAGGACGATCAGTGACCATCGACCAGGTCGACACCATCATCACCAGCCCCGGGCGCAACTTCGTGACCCTCAAGATCACGACGTCGGACGGCATCGTCGGCTGGGGCGACGCCACCCTCAACGGGCGGGAGCTGTCGGTCGCCTCCTACCTGCGCGACCACGTCGCCTCGACCCTCGTCGGTCGCGACGAGGACCGCATCGAGGACACGTGGCAGTACCTCTACCGCGGCCCGTACTGGCGGCGCGGCCCGGTCACGATGGCGGCCATCGCCGCGGTCGACATGGCCCTGTGGGACATCAAGGCCAAGAAGGCGGGGATGCCGCTCTACCAGCTCCTCGGCGGTGCGAGCCGCTCGGGGGTCCGCGTCTACGCGCACGCCTCCGGCACCGACTACGAGGCGCTCGCCAACGCCATCACTGGTTACCAGGAGCTCGGCTTCACCGCCGTGCGCGTGCAGACCGGCGTGCCGGGGCTCGGCCAGATCTACGGCGTCTCGGCGGCCGGCCCGGGCGTGCGCTACGACTACGAGCCGGCCAAGCGCACCGACGACGGCCGCCCCAGCGAGGAGGTCTGGGACACCCGCAACTATCTCAACCACATGCCGGGGATCTTCGCCAGGATCCGCGAGGATTTCGGCACCGACCTGCGGATCCTCCACGACGGCCACCATCGCATGACGCCGATCGAGGCCGCGCGCTTCGCGAAGGAGATCGAGCCGTACGACCTCTTCTGGCTCGAGGACTGCACCCCCGGCGAGGACCAGACGGCGCTGCGTCTCGTGCGCCAGCACTCGACGACGCCGCTCGCGATCGGCGAGGTCTTCAACTCGGTCTTCGACTACCAGACGCTCATCACCGAGCGCCTGATCGACTACGTCCGTTCCGCCGTGACCCACACCGGCGGCATCACGGCGATGAAGAAGCTCCTCGACTTCGCCGCGATCTACGGGATCAAGTCCGGCATCCACGGTCCGACCGACATCTCGCCCGTCGGGATGGCGGCCGCGCTCCACCTGGACCTCGCGATCCACAACTTCGGCATCCAGGAGTACATGCCGCACAACGAGCAGACGCTCGAGGTGTTCCAGACCTCGTTCACGTTCGATCGCGGCTTCCTGCACGCGGGGGAGCAGCCAGGACTCGGCGTCGAGCTCGACGAGGACGCGGCGGCCGCCTTCGAGTACACCAAGGCGTACCTGCCCGTGAACCGCCTCACCGACGGGACCGTCCATGACTGGTGACCTCGCGCGGCTCCCGCTTCCGCACAGGACCGCGCAGTCGCGGCTCATCGTGGTCGCGCGCGCCCGACGGGCCGAGGACTACGACGCCGTGCTCGAGGCGCTCATCGACGCCGGCATCCGCAGCGTGGAGCTGACCCTCACGACGCCGGGGACGATCGAGCGGCTCCCGCGGCTCCTCGAGCGCTTCGGCGGCGTCGCGGACCTCGGGATCGGGACCGTGACCGACACCGGCCAGCTCGCGCGCGCGGTCGACGCGGGCGCCCGGTACCTCGTTACCCCGATCACGGTGCCCGAGCTCCTCGCCGCGGCGGTGGAGGCCGGCGTGCCGCTCGTGCCGGGCGGATTCACGCCGACGGAGCTGTTCGCCTCGTGGTCGGCCGGCGCGTCCGCCGTCAAGGTGTTCCCCGCCGGACGGCTCGGGGCGGGATACGTCAAGGATCTGCGGGGACCGTTCCCCGACATCCAGGTCGTGCCGTCCGGGGGCGTCGACCTCGAGAGCGCGACCCAGTGGCTCGCGGCGGGTGCCGCGGCCGTGAGCGTCGGCGGCCCACTGCTCGGCGACGCGTTCCAGGGCGGCGACCTCGATGCCCTGCGCGAGCGGGCCAGGGCCTTCGTCGCCGTCGCGGCGGACGGAGCGCGATGACGGAGGCGCCCGGTCGCCGGCGGGTCGCGACGCTCGGCGAGACGATGGCTCTCGTGTGCAGCCGCGACATCGGCTCCTTCCGGCACGCGTCCGACCTCGCTCTCGGCATCGGCGGTGCCGAGAGCAACGTGGCGATCGCGCTGAGCAGGCTCGGGCTCGACGTCACCTGGCTCGGTCGCGTCGGCGACGACACCCTCGGGGAGCGCGTGGCCCGCGAGATCCGCGCCGAGGGCGTCGACGTGCGCGCCATCGTGGACCCGGCAGCGCCGACGGGGCTGATGCTCAAGGAGCGTCCTCGCCCGACCTCGACGCGCGTCCTCTACTACCGCTCCGGGTCGGCCGGATCGAGGCTCTCGCCCGCAGACGTGCCGGAGGGCTGGATCGAGGAGGCTGACCTCCTGCACCTGACGGGTATCACCGCGCTCCTCTCCGAGTCGGCCCGCGGGACGCTCTCGGTCGCGATCGACCGCGCCCGCGCGGCCGGTGTCGTCGTGACCTTCGACATCAACTACCGATCCTCCCTCGCGGACCCGGCCCTCGCCGGGCCCTGGCTCCGCGCCCTCGCGGAACGAGCCGACATCGTGTTCGGCGGGCCGGAGGAGTTCGAGCTCCTGTACCCGGGCACGGACGCGGCGGCCGCCTGCGAACGCCTGCTCGAGCATCGCCCCACCGAGGTCGTGCTCAAGCGCGGCGCCGACGGGGCGACGACGGTCCTCGCGACGGGGTCGGTCGAGGCGCCGGGATTCGTGGTCGACGTCGTCGACACGGTCGGAGCCGGCGACGCCTTCGTCGCCGGCTACCTCAGCGCCGTGCTGGACGGCTCGGACGTCGCCGCGCGCCTGCACCGCGGCAACGTCTGCGGAGCGATGCTCTGCATGACGCCGGGCGATTGGGAGTCGAGCCCGACCCGTCGTGAGGTCGAGCGGTTCACCGCGGACGACGGCGACCCCGTGCTCCGCTGAGCCGGGGTCGCGTCGGGTGCATCCACCTCGTCCACCGAGGACGCGCTACCGGGTCAGCGTGACCTTCCGCAGTCCCGCCGGCCTGTCGGGGTCGAGTCCGCGACGCAGGGCGAGCTCGAGCGCGATGCGCTGGAGCGGGACGATCTCGCGCACCGGGAGGAGCTCGTCGTCCTGCTCATCGAGGCGGACCACGGCCGCGGCCTCGTCGATCAGGCCGGGGCCGACCTCGATCACGGCGGCCCCGAGGGCGGTCGCCGATCCGGCGAACGACAGGACGGAGTCCCGGCCGGCCGGGCTGCCGGTGAGGGCGACGACCACGGTGCCGGGGACGACCTGTCCGAGCGGACCGTGCGTGGCGTCCGCCGCGCTCCAGCCGGACGCGGCGATGGCGTTGGTCTCCATCAGCTTGAGCGCTCCCTCGCGGGCAGACGCCATCGAGTACCCGCGGCCGACGACCAGGACGCGTTCAACACCGCTGAGCGCCTCGACGGCGTCCGACACGGCGTCCGGCCGCGCGAGATCCTCGGCGACGGAGGCCGCCAGCGCCCGCACCCGGACGTCGAGCTCCGGCCACCCGCTGCCCGCGGCGCGGTTCAGCGTGAGGGCGAGAGCGAGAAGCTCGGCGGTGTACGTCTTCGTGGCGGCCACCGAGGTCTCGGGCCCGGCCGCGAGTGCGACGTGCACGTCGGCCGCCTCCGCCAGGTCGCTGGTCTCATCGTTGGAGTACGCGACGACGGGCACGCCGCCGGCCGTGAGGGAGGCGACGGTCGCCAGCAGGTCGGGCGACCGGCCCGACTGCGAGACGGCGAGCGCGACCGACCGCGGATAGGCGAGCTGGGTGCCGAAACCGGTGATGCTCGCCGGGGTGGCCAGCATCGCCGGGATGCGCACCAGGTTGTGGGCGAGGTACTGGGCGTACATCGCGGCGTGGTCGCTCGACCCGCGGGCGGCGAAGACCAGCAGTTCGGGCCGCGTGCGGACGATCAGGTCCGCCGCCGCGTCGATCGCCTCGCGCCGGCCGAGGAGGTCGAGCCACCTCTGCGGCTGCTCGGCGATCTCGGCGCGCATCAGGTCGCCGGGCTGTCCGCCGGTCACGAGCTGAGCCCGGTGATCATGGCGACGAGCTCGTTGTGGGAGGTGTCGGCGATGTTCCTGGTGCCCACCTGCGTCCCCCGGCGCAGCACGGTGACCCGGTCGGCCACGCGGAACACCTGCTCCATGTTGTGGCTCACGATCAGGACCGCCGCGCCACGGGCCTTCAGCTTGAGGATCAGCTCCTCCACCTTCGCCGTCTCGGCGACGCCGAGGGCGGCGGTCGGCTCGTCCATCAGCACGAGGCTGCTCGCCCAGTGGGTCGCCCGCGCGATCGCGATCCCCTGCCGCTGACCGCCGGACAGGTCGCTCAGGGTGGCGCGCGCCGACGGGATGCGCACGTCCAGCTCGTCGACGAGGGCCTGCGTCTGCGCGGCCATCGCCTTCCGGTCGAGGGTGCCGAAGGGCTTGCGGCGCAGCTCCCGGCCGAGGAAGAGGTTCATGTACACCGGCTGCAGGTCGACGAGCGCGAGGTCCTGGTAGACGACCTCCACGCCCTTGCTCCTGGCGTCGGACGGGTCGCGGAAACTGGTCCGCTCGCCGTTCAGCCAGATCTCGCCGTCGGTCGGCTGGTACATCCCGGAGACGATCTTGACGAGGGTCGACTTGCCGGCGCCGTTGTCGCCGACGAGCGCGACGATCTCGCCCGGCTCGATCTGCAGGTCGAAGCGCTTGATGGCGACGATTCCGCCGAAGTGCTTGGTGATCCCGTCGAGGCGCAGCGGCTGGACGGTGGTGGTCGGGGTGGTCATGCTGTCCTCCCTGTCGCGGCGAGCGCGAGTGCGGTGGTGAGGGGTGCGGAGCCGTCGGCGGACCAGAGCCCGGCGACGGTGGGGGTGCCGGTGCTGAGCCCTGCGATGCCCGCGGTGAGGCCGCGGGTGACGAAGACCTGCGGCCGGAACCCGAAGAGCACGGTGTCGCCGGGCTGCGCCGTGCGGTCGCCCAGCGGGATGGTGGCGTAGTAGTCGATCGCCTCCGGTGCGGGCATGTCGACGCGCAGTTCTGGCGCGGAGGCCGCATCCTCGCCCTGTCCGACGATGAGGGCGTCGGTCGTGGTCCCGCCGAGGACCGGGTCGACGTAGAGACCGCCGCCGAAGACATAGGCGTCGCCGTTCCACAGGTGCGACACCTCGGAGACGTAGGCGATCGCCGGCTCCTCGACGAGGTCCTCGACCGCGTGCAGCGGCGTCGTCCCGGTCAGCCCGTGGCCGGGCTCGACCTGGGTCGCTCCGGCCTCCGCCAGCGTCTCCAGCACGGAGACGGACGTGGTGCCCGGCGCGTTGACCTGCACGCCCGTGCGCCCGGCCGCTTCGAGCGCGCGCAGCGCCGTCGTCAGCGTCGAGAGGTTCGGGGTGGAGCGCGCGGTGCCGCTCTGAGCGTCGAAGAGGGTGGCGGGGAAGGTCGTGATCCCGGCGAACCGGACGCCGGGGACGGCGTCGATCCGGTCGGCGGCGGCGACGATGTCCGCCGCGTCGAACCCGCCCTCGTGGCCGCGGTAGAACCGGTCGCCGGGCGCGGCGATGCGGAGGAGGACGTCCTGGATCCGCCCGCGCTCCTTCGCGGCGGCGCCGGCCTCGCGCGCCTTCTCCTCCGAGAAGACGGTCCAGTACAGCGGTTCGAGCGCGGCGGCGTCGGCCGCGCGGTGGCGCGGGATCTGCACGAGGTGGCCGAGGTGACCGGTGGCGAGTCCGCCGCTGGCGGCGGCGACCGCGCACTCCAGGTCGACGCCGACCGCGTGCCGGATCCTGCCGGCCGAGATGGCCCGGGAGGCGTCCGGGTTGCGCCCGATCTGCTTGGTCATCGCGAACGGGGTGAGGCCGAGCCGCGCCGACTCCGCCGCGAGGAGGGCGGCGTTGCGCGTGACCGCATCCAGATCGATCACGTAGGTGTTGGGCGGGATGACGCCGTTCTGATGGAACCGGGTCGCCGCATCCAGGAGCGCGGGATTGCGGCGGCGGAGGAGGTCGAGGAACATCGCTTGCCTAACTGCTCTTCTTGGCGCGGAGGGAGAGGGAGACGGCGACGAGGATGATCGCACCGCGCACGATCATCTGCTGGGCGACCGTGAGGCCGCCGAGCAGGAGGCCGTAGTTGATCATGCTCATGAAGAGGCTGCCGACGAGGGCCCCGATGATGGAGCCCTTTCCGCCGGTGAGTGCCGTCCCGCCCACGATGACGGCCGCGAGGACGCTCATCAGGTCGGTGCTGCCGAGCGTGTAGGTCGCACCCGCCAGACGGCCGGCGTAGAGCAGGCCCGCGAGGGCCGCCGTCACGCCGCTCAGGATGAAGACGATCATCCGGATCCTGTTCACCTTGATGCCGCTGACCGAGGCGGCCGCCGCCTTGTTGCCGACGGCCAGGACGTGTGCGCCGAACGCGCGCTGCCGGAGGACGTGCCAGCCGATCGCCGTCACGACGACGGTCCACCAGATGAGGATGGGGATGCCCAGCAGCGTCCCGCCGCCGAACAGCCAGCTGAACACAGGGTCGGTGACCGGGACGGACTGGAGGTTGGTCGCCTGCTGGGCGAGGCCGGCGATCAGGCCCATCGTGGCCAGCGTCACGAGGAACGACGGGAGCCGCACGAGCGTCACGAAGAGCCCGTTGACGGCGCCGACGACCGCTCCGACGACCAGTCCCGCGAGGGCCGCGAGCCACCACTGGTGGGTCGACTGCAGGGTGACCGCGGCGACGAGGGAGGCGAGGGCGACGGTCGAGCCGATCGAGAGGTCGATCTCGCCGATGCTGAGCACGAAGACGGTCCCGATCGCCATGACGGTGATGGGGGTGGCCTGGGTGATGATGTTGACCAGCGTCGTCCCGTTGAGGAAGTTGCCGCCCTGCGTGATGGCGAAGTAGAGGAAGACGACGACGAAGCCGATGTAGACGACGTACTGCCGCCAATCGGAACGACGCAGCCGTTCGCCGACGGTCGGAGCGCCGTCGGTGGTGGTCACAGTCATGATGCTTCTCTTTCCGTGCTGAGGTGGGCGGCGTCGATGGCGAGGCGGACGGCGCCGGCGATCGGTGCGTGGGAGCCCAGGCGGCTGATGCGGACGTCGAGATCGGTCCGGCCGAGCCGGCCGAGCCAGTGGAGGACGGGGGCGAGCAGCTCCTGCCGTCCGCCGATGCCCCCGCCGAGGACGAACGGCCCGGGATCGACGACCGCGTTCACGGCGAGGATCGCGTGGGCCAGCCAGCGCGCCTCCTCGTCGAGGGAGGCCAGGGCGTCCTGATCGCCCGCGGCGGCGTGATCGAACACCGCGATGGCGGTGGAGCCGGTGCGGCCGGAGGCGTGCTCGAAGCGCCGGGCGATCGCATCGCCGGCCACGACCTCCTCCAGGGCGCCGCGGCGCTGGTTGAGCGGGTCGAGCGGGTCGGCGCCGATCGGCAGGTAACCGACTTCGCCCGCCCCGCCGCTCACGCCCGGCCACACCCGGCGCTCCAGGACCAGTCCGACGCCGATCCCGGTGCCGACCGAGACGAAGGCGAAGCTGTCGACCTCCGTCCCGATCCCGTCGTGGAGTTCACCGAGGGCGGCGATGTTCACGTCGTTGTCGATGACCACCCGGTGCCCGAGCCGCGCTTCGAGCTCGGCGACCATGTCGAGACCCGTGAGGTCGCCGAGGTTCGGGGCGAGGCCGAAGCGTCCGGCCGCGGGGTCGGGGACGCCCGCTCCGCCGATCGCCGTCGCGACGATGGCGGTCCGGGATGCGCGAACGGTTGCGGCGAGCCCTGCGACCAGCTCCGACAGCTGGGTGACGATGGCGTGCCCGCCACGGGTCGGCTCGGTCGTCTCGTGCAGGAGGGCGCCGTCGAGGGTGGCGATGCCGGCACGCACCTTGGTGCCGCCGAGGTCGATGCCGACGACGTAGCCGGATGCCGCGGCGTTCACGACACCGCCAGGACCGCAGCGGGATTCGCCGCGAGCAGCTGCTCGATGGCGGCGTCGGAGACGCCGCGCGCGGTGAGCTCCGGCACGAAGACCGCGCCGAGGTAGGAGTACCCGTGCACGCCGTGCGTGCCCGGGTTCATCCAGACCTCGGCTCCGGTCAGGTCCTGCGCCAGCAGCACCCGGTCGGTGAGGCCTTCGGCGACGAGCTGGGCGACGAGGTCGGCGCGGCCGGCGTCGGAGCGGTGGAAGGAGTGCTTGGTGTACTCGCCCTCCGCGCGCTCGTCGGCGACGGGGCCGAGGAAGAAGTCCCAGTCCTCCTTGCCGATGGTGTCGATGGCCGCGCGCGCACCGGCATCGATGACGCGGCGGAGGAGGTCGATGTCGAACTGCGTGTCGAGGTGGCCGACGACCACCCGGTCGAGGTCGACGCCTTCGGATCGAAGGATGTCGAGCTGTTCGAGGGCCTGGGTGCCGTGGGTGGTGTGGGTCATGATCCCGAGGCCGGTCGCACGCTGCGCCCTGGCCACGGCGCGGAGGCACTTCTCCTCATGCGCGGTGATCTCGCCGAGACCGGTCGCCTGCTCGCCGAAGACACCGGCGCGGACGCCAGACCGGCCGATCCCGGTCTCGGCGTCCCGGATCAACCGGGCCGTCAGGTCGTCGAGGTCGGCGGCCTTCGCCCAGGCCGGTGCATACGATTCGAGGTAGAGCGCCGTACCGGAGACGATGTGCAGGCCGCTCCTGCGGGAGATCTCGGCCAGCAGTGCGGCGTTGTCGCCGTTCTCGTCGCGGCCGACGACGTTGTACGGGCTCAGGTCGACGACGGTGCCGAAACCGAGGTCGCGGAGCCCGGCGAGCGCATCCACCGCCCGGTCGACCTCGTCGGCGCGGGTACCGCCGGTGAGCCAGGGGCCGGGGGTGAGTGACAGCAGGTGCTCGTGGGGCATGACCCG
Organism: Leifsonia sp. KNZ12-8B; assembly: GCF_056755495.1. NCBI lineage: Bacteria > Bacillati > Actinomycetota > Actinomycetes > Micrococcales > Microbacteriaceae > Leifsonia > Leifsonia sp. KNZ12-8B. Next base: position 163 of record NZ_JBPGXM010000045.1, on the reverse strand, counting down.
TCCGAGGGCGTCGGGGTCGACCGGGCCGAGAACGGTCGTGACGTGCCGTGTCATCGGTCCTCCTTCATGGTGCGTGGTGCGATGTGCATGATGCGATGTGCGCTGTGCACGAGGTCTTCGGGGCAGAGGTGGAGCGGCCGGAGGCTGTCTCTTATACACATCT
>NZ_JBPGXM010000044.1:0-24940 GCF_056755495.1 Leifsonia sp. KNZ12-8B | reverse complement strand
CCCTGGCCCCCCGCCCGTACCTCCACCCCGTCCGCACCCTCTCCGGCCTCACGGTGACCGACCACCTCCCGCTCGACCACCCCTGGCATCTGGGCGTCGGCGTCGGCCTGCCCGATGCGAACGGCGCCAACCTCTGGGGCGGCCCCGACTACCGGCGCGCCGGGGAGGGCGGCGCCGCCGGCTATCGCTGGGGCCGCACGCACGGCCGCGCCCGCCTCGTCGACACCCGCACGCAGCCGGGCGCGCTGACCCAGCGTCTCGCCTGGCTGGGCCCGGCCGGCGACGAGCTGCTGCACGAGACGCGCGACTGGCGCTGGGAGGCGGTGGACGAGCGCTCCTGGCGGCTCCGCCTCCGCTTCTCCCTCGACCCCGCCGGCGAGCCGGTCGAGCTGGGCAGCCCGGGTGCGAAGGGCCGGGAGGGCGCGGGTTACGGCGGCTTCTTCTGGCGGTTCGCGCCGTGCAGGGGCGTCGACGTGCGGACGGTGGAGGCGGCCGGCGAGCAGGCGGTCAACGGGGCGCGCTCGCCGTGGCTGCTGTGGCGGGCGACGTTCGACGGCGCCCCGGCGAGCCTCCTGTTCACCGCCGCACCGGAGAGCGACGACCCGTGGTTCGTGCGGGCCGCCGAGTACCCGGCGGTCGGCTCGGCGCTTGCGTGGGACGCACCCGTGGTCGTGCACCCCGGCGAGCCGCTCGTGCGGACCATCGACATCCTCGTCTGCGACGGCTGGCTGGAGCCGCCGGACCGCGCTACGGCCCGACCCTAGAAAACCCTGCGCAGCTCTGGCGATCCGGAGCCTCCCGGGCTAGTGTGCGCAGAGCCGGATGCCTTCCCGCGCCCGAGCGGAGGCCCCGGTGACGGGCAGGAGAGCGATGGACACCTTCCACTGGCGGCTCGACGCCGTGCAGGCCGGTGAGGCGGAGGAGAGCCTCCGGCGCATCTCGCCGCATGCCCGGCTCGCCCGCCAGGCGGACCCGCGCTACCGCCTCCGCATCGACGGCGACGACCGCTTCTCACTCGCGCACCTGCAGCTGCAGGGCGGGCTCGCGGGCGATAACGAGCCCGATGACACCATCACCATCCCCTACGCCCTGTCCGGGATCGTGCAGTGGCGGGTCGGCGACGAGACCGGGGCGGCGAACCTCCCGTGGCTGCAGGGCGTCGACCAGCCCACCGAGGTGGAGGTCCCCGGCGCGATGGAGGAGGTCGTCGCCTACCTGCGCAAGGAGCCGCTGCTGCGGCTCGGCCGGGCCCTGTACGGCGACGACGGGTTCCGCCTCGACTTCGACGGCTCGACGCCCATCTCGGAGGAGCGCGCATCCTTCCTCGCCGCGACCCTGCAGTACGCCGACCAGCTCGCCGGGTCATGGGCGTTCGAGGAGCCGCTCATCCGGTCGACCCTCTACCGCAACATCGCGATCGGCGTGTTCGAGACGTTCAAGCTGCGGGGCGACAGCCCGGGGCGGGCGCTCAGTGCGGAGGGGAGGCTGCGCCGGTACCGCGTGGCGATGCAGTTCATCGACGACCACGCCTCCCTCCCGATCACCCCGGAGGACGCCGCCGCGGCCGCCGGAGTCTCGACGGCCGAGCTGGACGGCATCTTCCGCGGCCACTCCCCGCTCGGGCTCTCCGCGGGGCAGCAGCTGCGGCAGACGCGACTGGCGGCGGCCCACGCCGACCTGGTGCGCGGCGACCCGGCCGCGGGCGACACCGTGCGCGCGATCGCGCAGCGCTGGGGCTTCGCCAGTCCGGCGGAGTTCTCCCGGCTCTACCGCCAGGTGTACGACCGCAACCCCCGGTGGGTGCTCGACCGGTGATCGTCGAGGAGGACGTCCGCACCGCCGATCCCGGGGAGGCGGCCGAGCTCATCGGCCGGATGTACCGCCGCGTGAGGCTGGTGGAGGGCTCCGAGCCGTTCTCCTTCCGGCAGACGGTCTTCGGCGACGAGCGTGTCACGATCGCGCGGTTCGAGCTGTCGTCGCCGACCGTGGCGGTGGTGGACTTCGAGGTGCTGAGCGTCGGGCAGCGTGCCGCGGGCTCGTACCGGGCGCTGACGAACGGGGACGAGATCCCGCAGGATGGCCCGTTCCTCTTCCGCCCCGGGGAGGTGCGCTCGTGGTCCGATGCGCTCAGCCTCACGCTGATCAACCTCCAACCGGCGGTGCTGGCCGACTACGTCGTGGGGGACGGCGGCCGCGGCGCCCGGCTGCGGTTCGGGAACGTGGCGCCGGTCTCGGCGGCGGGCGCCGAGCACTGGCGACGGGTCAGCGCCTACGGCGAGCACGTGCTCACCGAGCCCGGGCTGCTGCACAACGACCTCATCCGGGCTGCGACGAGCGACGCCCTGTACGTGGGCGCCTTCACGTGCTTCTCGGTCGAGGTGGCGGGCGTGCCGGCGCAGGATCGGGAGGGTGCGGCGCCCGCCTCGCTGCGGCGGGCGGTCCGGTTCATCGAGGACAACGCGCAGCGGGCGATCGGGCTGCGCGAGATCGCCGAGGCGGCGCGGATGAGCCCGCGCGGCCTCCAGGACCTGTTCCGCCGCCGGCTCGACACGACGCCGACGGCGATGCTGCGGCGGGTGCGGCTCAGCGGCGCGCGCGAGGAGCTGCGCTCGGGCGACGCCGGCGCGACGACGGTCGCGGAGATCGCCAACCGCTGGGGGTTCGTCCAGCTGAGCCGCTTCTCGGCGGCCTACCGCGCCGAGTACGGCGAGAACCCGCGGGACACGCTGCGCGCGTGAGCCGCGCCGGCGCCCGCGCCGCCCGCGCCGCCCCGGCCGCCCGCGCCGCCGCCTCCAAGGCGCCAGCCGCCGAGTACGCGAAAAATGCCCCCGACACGCCGTCGGGGACGACAATATCCGTGTACTCGGCGGCCGGCTGGGTGACCGGCCGGCGATCGCCCCGGAGTTGTGCGCCGGGAGTCACGCCCCCGCTTCGGCCCCGGCCTCCTCCGCTCCCCGGCGCCACGCCCGCAGGGTGTGCCGGTAGCCGACCAGCTCGTGCCCGACCACCTCGACGACCGCCGCCAGTGCGACGAGCCCGATCACCGTGCTGAGTGCCGTCAGGTCGCCGGGCCGTTCGAGGTCGACGGGTTCGCCCGGATGCACGAGCGCGCCGACCACCACCGCGAGCGCGAGCGGCGTCAGGGTGACGGCGAGCAGGGGGAGGTGCGTCCCGTCGAAGGAGCGCAGCAGCACGCTCCAGATCAGGAAGATGAGCGCGACCGTGACCGCGAGCGGCACGGCCAGGGCGAGCGCGATCCCCAGCAGCGAGACGCCGCCGTGCTCCATCGCGATCGTCGTCAGGTGCAGCCCGGCGCCGATCGCCGCGATCGAGCCGAACAGCGCCAGGTGCGCGTACCGCCAGGCGAAGGTCCGCTGCGGACGCCGCTCCAGCACCGTCCGCGATGGCACGAGGAAGTACGTCCACCACACGCATGCCGCCGTGACCAGCCCCGACGAGGCGATGAGCACCGCCTCTGCTGACCAGCCCTTCTCCTGGGTGAGCGCCCCGACCGCCGCCGTCGTGCCGGCGATCACCTCGCCGATCGTGATCAGGGTCAGCAGCGCGAACCGCTCGGCCACATGGCCGGCGTTCCACGGCGAGGAGCCGAACCTCCTGGCCGCCACGACCGGCCCGATCATCTCGGCCAGGGCGAGCGCGACCAGCAGGGGCACGGTGACGCCGACGGGCAGCGGGAGGATCGCGGTCAGCAGCCAGCACGCCTGCGCGACCGAGATCATGGCCACGTACGAGAGCGCGATGCCGCGGTGCTCGGGGTCCTGCCGGGCGGCGCGTGCCCAGAGCACGATGAGGGGCACGCGCATGACGATGTAGCCGATGACGAGCAGGAGGTTGTTCGGGCTCTCGCCGTGCGCCGCCGCGGCGAAGCTCACCGGCAGCCCGTAGGTCAGCACGATCACGCCGACCATCTGCACGATGGTCGCGAGCCGGAACAGTGCGTCGTCGTTGCCGTACGCGGACGAGAACCAGCTGAAGTTCAGCCAGGCCCAGCTGACCGCCCAGACCGCGAACACATACGCGCCCAGCGCCGGCCAGATGTCGCCGTGGGCGAGCTGCTCGGCGAGCTGGTCGGAGGCAGCCGCGAAGGCGACGACGTAGGTCAGGTCGTACAGCAGCTCCAGGGGTGTGGTCGCGCGGCCGCGCTCGTCGGGATCGTTGCCCGCCATGGGGCGGATCCGGTGCCGCAGCTCCTCCAGCAGCCGCGACCGGAGCTCGGCGGACTCGCTCGGGGGCGCATTCACGCGGAGAGTCTGCCGCACGGCGTGGCCGCGGTCCAGAGGCGGGTGCGGCGGGCGTTGGGAAAACAAGGTAGATAGTAGAGAATCTTGCCTGGCTAGGTATATCGTCGCAGCACACGCACGGCGTGCGGGCGAGGAGGCCGATCATGAGCAGGAGCGACGAGACGACCGTCATGGAGTACGACCGCAACGGCGGCACCGACGTGCTGGAGGCGCGGACGCGCCCGCTCCCCTCCGCCGGACCGGACGAGGTGCTGGTCGAGGTGATCGCGGCCGGTGTGAACCACATCGACGGCTTCATCCGCAGCGGGAGGGAGTCGGCGTGGGCGGACGAGCCCTTCCCGCGCGGCTCCGGCAGTGACTTCGCGGGCATCGTGGTGACCGGGGACGCGGCAGGACGGTTCAGGCGCGGCGAGGAGGTCATCGGGCACGTCCGTCAGGGCGCTCACGCGACGCACGTGGTCGTGCCGGTCGCCGCGCTCGTGCACAAGCCGCCGCACGTGGAGTGGGAGGTCGCGGGCGGCCTGTTCCTCGCGGGCGTCACCGCCCTCGACATGCTCGACGACCTCCGGATCGGTCCGGACGACACCGTGGTCGTCTCTGCTGCCGCCGGCGGCGTGGGAAGCATCGAGGCGCAGCTCGCGAAGCACCGCGGCGCCCGCGTCATCGGCACGTGCGGCGAGCGGAACTTCGACCATCTGCGCCAGCTCGGGATCCGCCCGGTGGCGTACGGCGACGGTCTCGAGGAGCGGATCCGGACGTTCGCGCCCCTCGGCGTCACCGCGCTCATCGACAACTTCGGCCAGGACGGGCGGGCGCTCGCGGATGCGCTGGGCGTACCTCCCGCGCGCTACCGGTCGAGCGAGGATCGCCGCGACACCGAGCTGCGCCTGCTGCAGGACGACCCCGAGTCCGTCGCACACGCGACCGCCCAGCTCGACCGCGTCGCGCGCCTCGCCGACGAACGCGCCTTCACCCTCCTCATCTCGGGCTTCTACCCGCTCGACGACATCGCCACCGCCTACGACGACCTGAAGAACCTGCACTCCCGGGGCAAGATCGTGCTCGGCACGCACCCGGTCACCACCTGGCGGACACCCAAGGCCCGGGACGTGCACGAGGCGCGGAACTGAGAGCGGGCGATGCCCTACTCGTCCTGATCGAGCTGCGCGATGATCCCGGATCCGCCCGTTTCCGGATCCACGTAGTAGACGAGCAGCTGGCCATGGAGCCCATGGTCCGGAAGCGGACCGGATAGTGCGCACTGCGCGATCTCCCGGTCGGGGCTCATCCGGGACAGGTTCGCGTCCCGAGTGAAATCCGTCCCCAGCGATTGAGAGAGGCCGATGGTGCTGCGCGCTGTGGCGGTCCGCGCCGCGACGAGGGCGAACTCGTCGCCGCCGAGCCCCTGCCCGTATTGCCAGGAGGCACAGGCGGTCGAGCCCGCGGGATCGTCCGCGCCCGCGCTGAGAAGACTGTCCAGCTCGGCGGATGAGGAGGTGCAGCCGGAGAGGAGGACGAGCGTGCAGAGCGCACCGGGCATTAGGGGACGAACTCGCACGGTGCTTCCTAGCGCCGCCGCATCGGGCGGATGCTCAGCGACTCCACCGTGCCCGAGGCCGGCAGGTCGACGGCGGTCCGCACCGCCGCGGCGACCATCTCGGGTGTGATCGTGTACGCCGTGTCGTAGTCGTGGCCTTCGCGTGCGACGAGCGCCCGCTGCATGTCGGTGTCGACGCGCCCGGGGTGGATGCTGCTGACGCGGACGCCGTTCGGTCGCTCCTCCTCGCGCAGCGCGTCGGTCAGCGCGCGCAGCGCGAACTTCGACCCCGCGTACACGCCGCCGCCCGGCCCGCTGGTGAGCCCCGAGCCCGAGTTGATCGCGACGACGAGTCCCTCCGCCTCCCGCAGCGCCGGAAGGGCCGCACGGGTGAGCGCCGCGACCGCGAACACATTGACCTCGAAGACGTGCTGCCAGACCGCCGCGTCCGTGTCGGCGATGGTGCCGCCGTCCTCCACCCCCGCCGAGTGCACGAGCACGTCGAGCCGCTCGGGCAGCGCCGGGATCGGTCCGCGCACGAGGTCGGCGACGAACGGCTCGGCCGACGGCAGCGCGGCCACGACCTCCGCCACCGCCCCCTCGTCGCGCCCGCCCACGAGCACGTGGTGAGTGCTCCCCAGCTCGGCGGCGATGGCGCGGCCGATGCCGCGGGAGGCGCCGGTGACGAGGGCGACGGGACGCGTGGAGGCTGCGGTGCTCATCCTCCGAGGTTACGCGGAGTCGCCCGTGGCACCTGGCCGGTACGACCCGAAGCTCCACTCGCGCCCGCCGGGGTCGAGCACGCGCGCCCGGCGGCTGCCCCACCCGGTGTCCTCGGGCGGGTGGACACTGACCGCCCCGGCGTCCATGGCCTGCCGGTACAGCCCCTCCACGTCGTCGGTGACGAGGTAGACGCCGACCCCGGTGGACCGCCCGAGCAGCTCGGGCACCCGATACGGCGCGTCGTCGGACGACACCATGAGCACGAGATCGTCGCGCACGGCCTCGCAGTGCATGATGCGCCCGTCCTCCCCGGGCAGGCGCTGCGTGACGTGGAAGCCGACGGCCTCCAGCCAGTCGATGACGGCGGTGGCGTCGTCGTAGCTCAGGTAGACGGCCGATGACGGCATGGTGCGGTCCTCCCGGTCGGGATGCGGATGTCCGGATGTCCGGCTGTGCGGATGTCCGGATGTCCGGATGTGCGGCCCAGTGTAGGGACCGCGCACGCCGCGGGGGAGTCGCGCACTCACCCCGCCATCGCCCGCAGCGCCAGCCACGCCGCCGTCCGGTCGTCCGCGTCGGCCAGTGAGAGGCCGATCAGCGACTCGATCCGGTGGATGCGGGCCGTGAGGGTCTGCCGGTGGATGCCGAGCCGGTCGGCGGTCGCTCCCCAGGCGCCGTTCTCGGCCAGGTAGACGCGCAGCGTCTCCGTCAGGTCGCCGTGGCGGCCCGCGGCATCGCGCAGGGGGTCGAGGAGGTGCGCGAGGCGGCGGGCGTCGGCGGCGTCGAGGCGGTCGAGCACGTAGCGGATCGTGGGGATGCCCCGGTAGCGCACCACGCGCCGGCCCTCGGCGCGCGCCGCCTCGAGGGCCTGCCGCGCCTCCTCCGCGCCGCCGGCCAGCGCGTCGGTCGCCGACGGTGTGCCGAGGCCGAGGAACAGCGCCGACGAGTACGCCTCGACGCGGGCCGCGAGCGCGTCGGCGTGGTCGTCGCGGACGAAGCCGGTGACCGTGCCCCTGCTCTCCGTCAGGATGTGCGCGGCGCCCAGCTCGTCCAGCCAGTGCGACACCAGCCGCTCCACCTCCACCGACGCCGAGCGCGCGGTGAGGGCGAAGGCCGTCAGCGAGGTCTCGTGCACGCCCCAGGTGTGCAGCAGGGAGCGGGCCGGCTCGCCGCCCGAGAGCAGCGCCTCCACCATGACGGCCCGGCCCAGGCGCTCGGTGCGGCTGGGGTCGTCGGTGCGCAGCAGGAGGTCGAGCAGCGCGGCCGCCTGCGAGCCCAGCTCTCGCGCCCGGCTCGATGACGCGGTGCGCGGGCTGACCACCAGGTGCGCCGACAGGTCCTCGTCCGCGCCGACCGCGTGCACCTGCAGCGCGCGGTGCCGCACGCGCACCGGGCGCCCGAGCGCGACCGCCCGCGCATCCTCGACGTGGAGGCCGCCGGCGCCGGCCGTGGTGATCACCTGCCCGTGCCGGTCGAGCAGCACCGCCCAGCCGTCGATCCGGTGCGCCAGCTCGGCGACCACGCCCGAGACGCCGCCGCGCCGGGCGGCGAGGGTGAGCACCTTCATCGCGGTGGTGACCGCGCGGTCCTCGGCGGCCTGGTCGACCGCGAGCAGCGCGGTGAGCACGGGCACCAGGAGGTCGTCGGAGGGATCCGTCGCGACGATCGCGGTCGCCCCCGCTCGTTCGACGGCGCGGATCACGGAGAGGTCGCGGCCGTGCGTGACGACGACCGCCTGACGGAGGGAGTCGGCGCGCGCGTCGCCCGCGTCGAGCGCCGCGGCGACCCGGCGGCCGGGGACGGCGACGAGGGTGGCGAACGCCGGATGCCCGACGACCGAGAACTCGTCCAGCCCGACCACGGCGTCCACCCGCATGGCGCCGTCGAGCGCCCCCTCGATCAGCCGTCCGCCGAGGGAGCGGGTGAGGGAGGCGACATCGCGGGTCATGTGCCGAGTGTACGGAATGTCGAAACGGCGGCATGAATCCACGCATTCGGTGAATGACAGCATCCGAACCGCCTCCCTAGCATCGAGCGAGACCGCACCACCGCACGAAGGAGTCCCATGAAGGCCGTCGTCTTCGCCGAACCGTCCGCCCCGATCGAGTTCACCGACGTCGAACTCGCCGCGCCGCGCGCCGGCGAGGTGCGGGTGCGCATCGCGGCGGCGGGCGTCTGCCACTCCGACCTGCACGTGAAGCGCGGCGAGTGGGACGCCCCGGCTCCGCTCGTCATGGGCCACGAGGGCTCCGGCGTCGTGACCGAGCTCGGCGAGGGCGTCACCTCGCTGGCCGTCGGCGACCACGTCGTGCTCAGCTGGGTGCCGCCGTGCGGCGAGTGCCGTTACTGCCGCTCGGGCCACGAGGCCCGCTGCCAGAAGGTCGCCACGGTCGTCGCGCCCAAGGGCGTGCTGTTCGACGGCACCTCCCGGCTGTCGCGCGACGGCGAGCAGGTCCACCACTACCTCGGCGTCTCGTCCTTCGCCGAGGAGGTCGTGGTCCCCGCGTCCGGAGCGGTCAAGGTCCGCGACGACGCGCCGCTCGACGTGATCGCGGTCGTCGGCTGCGCGGTCGCCACCGGCGTCGGAGCGGTGCTCAACACCGCCGCCGTCGAGCCGGGCTCGACCGTCGCCGTCATCGGCTGCGGCGGCGTCGGCCTCAACGTCGTGCAGGGCGCGAAGCTCGCCGGCGCCGAGCGGATCGTCGCGATCGACGTGCTCGCCGACAAGACCCAGATGGCGCTGCAGTTCGGCGCCACCGACCGCATCGACGCGTCCCAGGCCGACGCGGTCGACCAGCTCTTCGAGCTGATCCCGGACGGCGTCGACTACGCCTTCGACGCGATCGGCCGCACCTCCACCACCGAGCAGGCGATCCGCATGCTCGGCCTGGGCGGCGCCGCCGTCATCGTGGGCCTCCCGCCGACGGGCGCGAAGGCGTCGTTCGAGCCCCTGGTGCTGGCGGAGGCCGACCAGCGCATCCTCGGCTCCAACTACGGCTCCGTGCGCCCCTCCATCGACATCCCCGCGCTGGTCGACCGCTACATGGACGGCCAGCTCAAGCTCGACCCGCTGATCTCGGGCCGACGCCCACTCGCGGAGGCCGCGGAGGCCTTCGACGACCTCGAGAAGGGGTCGGTCCTCCGCACGCTCCTCATCCCGTAACGCCGCACCACCCGCTCCACCGGCCCCACCCCCCCCGAAACCCGTACCGACTCACAGGAGAGCCATGACCACCACGCAGAACCGGGCAGCAGGCCCGACCGACGCCGGCCTGCGCCGCGGCGTCATGAGCGGCCCCGAGCTGGCCGCCCAGGCGATCGCCAACATCGCGCCGAGCGCGGTGATCGCGTTCACCGCCATGTCGATCTTCGTCGGCGCCGGCAACGGCACGATCTACTCCTTCATCCTCGCGACGATCGTCATCCTCTGCGTCGGCTACTGCGTCGTCGTGTTCGCCCGCAAGCACGCGTCGGCCGGCTCGCTGTACACGTACGTGGCGAAGGGCCTCGGCCCGACCGGTGCGTACCTCGCCGGTGTGACCCTGATCATCGGCTGCTGGGGCATCGCCGCCGGCTCGCTCGGCGGCTCGGTCGCCTACTTCAACCAGTTCCTCGCGCTGCTCGGCGTGCCGGCGGGAGGCGCCGGCTGGTACATCGGTCTCGCCATCGTCCTCGGCGGCCTCGCGACGCTGTTCACGATCCGCGGCATCCGGCTGTCGGCGCGCGTCTCGCTGGTGCTGGAGCTCGTCTCGGTGACGATCATCACTATCCTGCTGGTGGCCGCGCTGGTCTGGGCCGGCCCGGCCGCGTGGGACCCGGCGCAGGTCTTCGCGCAGGGTGCGCCCTTCCAGGGCGTCGCGGCGGGCATGGTCCTCGGCATCCTCGGCTTCGTCGGCTTCTCGTCGGCGGACGCCCTGGGCCGCGAGGCCAAGAACCCGTACACGGCCATCCCGCGCGCCATCATGTGGAGCGCCGTCGTCGTCGGCGTGCTGTACGTGTTCGCCGCGTACACGCAGATCGCCGTGCTGCACGAGGACCTCGCGACCAGCGCCAGCCCGCTGGAGGACATCGCCGCCCTGATCGGCATGCCCGCCTGGTTCGGCCCGGTGCTGACCTTCGGCGTCGGCGCCTCCTTCTTCGCCGTCGTCGTCGCCCCGCTCAACGTCGTCGGCCGCGTGATCTACGTCATGGGCAAGGAGGGCGTGGTCCCCGAGCGTTTCGGCCGCACCCACGAGCGCCACCTGACGCCGCACCGCGTGCTCCTCGTGGCGGGGCCCGCCGCGATCGTGCTCGACGTCATCCTGCTGCTGATCGGCTCGGACCCGATGGACATCACCGTCTGGGTGGACACCTACGGCACCTACGGATACATGGTCGCGTACGCGCTCGTCGCCATCGCCTGCATCGTGTACACGCGCCGCGCGGGCATCCCGAACAAGCTGGTCTGGGTGTGCGCGGTGATCGCGGTCGCCGCGATGGCCTACGTGTTCTTCGCGAACGTGTGGCCGGTGCCCGCGTTCCCGCTGAACGTCATCCCGTACCTCTTCCTCCTGACGCTGGTCGCCGCGGTGGCGTGGTTCGCCCACCTGCGCAAGCACCGCCCGGAGGTCATCGAGAACATCGGCAACACCGAGACCGACGCCCTCGAGGGCGTCGGCTAGGCGGGGCCGTCCCGACGCGCCCGCGTCGGCCCTTCCCCCGGGGCCGGCGCGGGCGTTCCACGTCTACGGCGTCAGGCGGCCGCCTCGCTCACCTCCTGGTTGCGGAAGTGCCCGGCGAGCATGGCGACCACGCCGACGGCGCCCCACGCGGCCAGCACCAGCCAGGGGAAGGCGGCGTTCGCGTCCGGGAAGTACGACAGGTCGCGCAGCAGCGTGACGGACGCTCCCGGGACGAACCACTGGCCGATCTCGCCCCAGGCTCCGGGGAGGAACTGGAGCGGCTGGGCGGCCGAGGCCAGCGGGTTGCCGACCAGGACGGTCAGCACGGCGCCGACGGCGATGCCCGGGCGGCCGAGGAGGGCGTTCATGCCGACGATGAAGGCCGCGGTCGCGAACATCGACAGCGAGACCGCCAGCGCGTTGAGCCAGTAGCCGCCCTGCAGGATGCCGAACCAGCCCTGGAGCACGCCCGCCACCGCGAGCCCGGTGACGACCGCGTACGCCGTCACCGCGACCAGCCGCCGCAGGCTGCCGGCGACGAGGATCGAGATGAGGATGCCGCCGAGCATCCCGCCGAGGACCAGCGGGAATGCCGCCGCCGTCAGGCCGAGCCCCCTGGCGTCGGTGTCCGCCAGCGGCACGACATCGGTCACGGGCACGTCGATGGTCGGTGCGGTGGTGCCGGCGGGCGCCGTGCCTGCGGCGATCGCCTGCTGGACGGCAGCGTCCGCCTGCTGCTGCGCCTGCGCCTGCAGCCGGGTCGCCAGCTGGCCGAGGAGCTGGCTGACGGCGGCGCCGTTGGCGGAGGCGGTGAGCACCTCCGGCTGGTCGCCGACGACGATGGCGCCGTAGACGTCGCGGGTGCGGATGAGGTCGACGGCGGCGGCGCGGGAGTCGGCGGGCGTCACGGCGAACGCGCCCTCGGCCGCGGTGTCGAGCTGCTTCTCCACGGCGGTCACCGCGGCCGACGGACCGGCGACCGCGATCGGCAGATCCTTGACCGACGAGGTGACGGTCGGCCAGAGGAAGGCGAGGAGCACGGTGACGACGATCGCCGCGGCGGCGACAGCGAGGCCGATCGCGCGCGCCCACGGCGTGCGCGGCGGCGCGGTGGCGGAGGCGGAGTCGGAGGCCGGCGCGCCGGGAGTGCGCGTCTCCTCCACGGGTCGGGTGCTGTCGGTGGCGGTCATGGCGCTCTGCTCCTTAAAAAACGAATACTCGTTCTTTATAGTGATCGCCGGATCGGCTAGTGTCAAGAACGATCATTCTTTTTGTCGGAGGAGGAGCGGCATGCCGAAGGTGTCCGAGGAGCACCGGGCGGCCCGGCGGCACCAGATCGCCGAGGCGGCGCTGCGGTGCTTCGCGCGGTCCGGCTTCCAGCAGACCTCGATGGCCGACATCATCGCCGAGTCGGGCCTGTCCGCCGGGGCGATCTACGGCCACTACAAGAGCAAGGAGGAGCTGGTCGAGCTCGCCGTCTCCGAGGTGCTCGACGCCCGCTTCTTCGACGTGGCGGAGGCGCGCCGCGCCGACCCCCTGCTCGAGCCCGCCGCGCTCGTCCGGCTGCTGGTGGACGGCCTCACCGCGAAGCTCGGCGACGACCTCCCGCTGCTGCTGCAGATCTGGGGGCAGGTGCCGATCAACCCGCGCCTCGGCGAGATGGCCTCCCGCGTCGGGGAGCGCATCCGCGGCGTGTTCCGCGAGTACCTCGCCGACTGGTACGAGCAGGCCGTGGGGATGCCGCGCGCCGACGCCGAGACGCGGGCGGGCGCCGATGCGTCGCTCTACATCGGGATCGTCCAGGGCTTCGTCACCCAGGCGGTGCTGTTCCGCGACTTCGACCGCGAGCGGTATCTGGAGGCCGTGGCGCACATCGCGCCGCCCGCACGCCGCTGAGGCGGAGCGGACGGCATATCGTGTGTTGTCGTGACGGCAGATCGGACCGACCTCGGCAGCCTCCCGCAGCTGCTCTCCGCCTCCACCCGCCCGCTGCGCCGCCTGCTCGCCGACGACCGGCTGCGCTGGTGGGGCTTCGGCGTCGTCACCGTCGCCGGCTGGCTGGCCATCGCCGGCTGGCTCGCCGGGATCGACCCCGTCGTCTCGCCCGCCGATGACGGGACGGTCTGGACGGTGCTCCTCCTGTGCGGCCTGGTCGGCACCGGGCAGGCGCTGTTCGTGCTGCCCCTCCAGGGCGACGAGGGGAAGGGGCCCCGACCGCGCCGGAACCCGCGGCCGCGCCGGAACCCGCGTCCGCGCACCCGTGGCACCTGGTTGCTGCGCTGGTGGCACTGGGTGCTGCTGCTCCTGGCGCACGCCCTCCTCGTGATCGCGCTCGCCGTGACGCTGGTCCCCGCGGTGGGCGACGCCCCGCTCGACGTGGTGTTCGACGTGCTGTTCCTCGGCGGGCTCGGCTGGATCGTCCTCCCGCTCGCGCTCTTCACCGCGCTCGTGGTGGTCGGCCTCTTCGTCGGCCTGGTCGTCGTGGGCGTCGCCCGGGTGCGGGCGGGGCTGCGGGCGCCCGAGGGCGCCGCGCTGACGCGGGCGCGGGCCTTCTCGGGAGGTGCGGCGATCCTCGGCACCGCGCTGGCGCTGCTCTGCCTGGTCGTTGCCATCCCGTTCCTCGGCCTGCACTATCACGGCAAGGGGTCGGCGCTCGCGGCGATCGTCGTGCTGCTGCTGGAGGCCGTGCGCATCGTGCCTGGGCCTCCCGGCTGGCTGCACGAACTCGACCGCGACGGCTACCTCCTCGGCGTCGTCGCGATCGTGCAGTACCTGACGTTCAGGCTGTGGGGGCCGCGGATCTGGCGGGATGCGGAGCCCGCGTCCGGGGAGGTGCCGCCCGCGAACGCGTGAGCAGTACCCTGTGCGCATGCCCCAGCAGCGCATCTTCCGCATGCCGTTCGCGAGCGTCTACCCGCTCTACGTCGCCAAGGCCGAGCGCAAGGGACGCAGCAAGGAGGAGGTCGACGAGGTCATCCGCTGGCTGACCGGCTACGACCAGGCCGGGCTGGAGGCGGTGGTCGCGGCCGGGACCGACGTCGAGGGGTTCTTCGCCGGTACGCCGCGCCTGAATCCGAACGCCTCCCTCATCACCGGCGTCGTCTGCGGCGTGCGCGTGGAGGAGGTCGAGGACCCGCTCATGCAGCGCATCCGGTACCTCGACAAGCTCGTGGACGAGCTCGCGCGGGGCAAGCGGATGGAGTCCATCCTCCGCGCTCCGGTTCCCGCCCCGGCCCCCTAGGCGCCGGTCTGCCTCCCCATTTGTCAGAACACGCCGCCTCGCCCGGGGGCGAGACGGCGTGTCATGACAACCGGATGCAGGTGCGTCAGTTGAAGGTGACCTCGACCTTGTCGTCGGCGATCTTGATGTCGGCGCTGATGTAGCCGGCCTCACCGGTCAGGTTCTCGGTGCCCGGGTTGCCGCTGTAGTCGGTGCCGGTCATGACGGCGCTGAACTTGCCGGCGCCGATCTCGAACTCGTACAGCGAGTCCTTGCCGCCCACGGTCACCTTCGGCGACTCGTCCACCTTCACGGCGACGGTGGACTTCGAGGTCGACAGGTTGGCCGGGTAGCTGAGCTCGATGCCGCAGTCCTCGACGTCGTAGAAGTTCGTCTGCTTCGCGCACTCGGCGTAGTGGGCGTCGACCTGCTTCTGCACCTCGGTCAGGTACGCCGCCGACGGGGTCAGCTCCAGGCTCTTCAGCTC
The DNA here is from genome assembly GCF_056755495.1 of Leifsonia sp. KNZ12-8B. Classification (NCBI taxonomy): domain Bacteria; kingdom Bacillati; phylum Actinomycetota; class Actinomycetes; order Micrococcales; family Microbacteriaceae; genus Leifsonia; species Leifsonia sp. KNZ12-8B. Next base: position 10,050 of record NZ_JBPGXM010000044.1, on the reverse strand, counting down.
GTACGAGTCGGCGGCGACCGTCAGCGTCGGCTCGCCCTTGATGTCGTAGAACTTGTTCGGCGCCTTGATCGTGTATACGCCCGGGTAGGCGACGGCGTCGCTGTCGCTCGAGGTGATCGCCGACGACGCGCCCGGCACCGTGTAGCCGGGGAGCGAGGAGGAGACGTACGGCAGCTGGTAGGTCAGGCCGCGGCTGACGTACCAGCCCTTGTCGTCCTTGTCGAGCTCGATCGTGCCGCGGTACGACTTGCCGTTGAGCTTGTAGGTGACGCTCGCCTGGGTCAGGTCGCTGCTGCGGCTGGACAGCGTGCGACTGACGGTCGCGTTGGTGATGTGCTCCGCCTCGCCGAGCACGTCGTCGGTGAGGAGCTTGTTGGCCTCGTCGTCGGTGTCGATGCGGGCCAGCTTGTTGGCCGCGGTCGCATTGCCCTTGGCGATGTCGTTCAGGTAGTCCTGCGCGACCGACTTCGCGCCGTTGCCGCCGAGGATGACCGTGAACAGCAGGATGATGCCCACGACCACCAGGACGACGAACGCCGCCGCCCCTCCGATGACCCACCACACCCACGGCTTGATGCCGCGCTTGGCGCCGGGGGCCGGCGCGTAGGGGTTCGGCTGGCCGGGCTGGCCGGCGTAGGGCTGGCCAGGCTGGGCGGCGTAAGGCTGGCCGGCGTAAGCCTGGCCGGCGTAAGGCTGGCCGGGCTGCTGCTGGTAGGCGCTGGGCGCGGTCTGCTCGGCGGGCGCCGCGGCCTGCTCGGCAGGTGCCGCGGTCTGCTCGGCGGGCGCCGCGGCTTGCTCGGCGGGCGCTGCGGGCTGCTCGCCGTTCGGCTGCGGTGCGTCGCTCGCGCCGTTCTGTTCGGGCGCGGGCGTGTTCGGGTCGCTCAAGTGATCCCCCTGGGTCGTCTCTGGTGAAGGTCGCCCGCACGCCCCGGCCCGCGGAAACGCCGGCGGACGGGGCGCATCGGCGGGCGACACAAACAATAACAGCCGTCCGTTTTCAGCTGAATGGGGACCGCTGCCCATCCTGGGAGGCGCGGCGCGCGCTCAGGCCAGGGCCGACGCCTCGAACCCGACGAGCCAGGTGACGCCGAACCGGTCGCGCACCTGACCGTCCCAGTCGCCCCACGGCCGCTCCTGCAGTGGATCGAGCACCTCGCCGCCCTCCGACAGGCCCGCGAACCAGGCCCGCAGCACCGCGGGGGACGCGGCGCCCAGCAGGGAGAACAGCAGCCCGTCCGCGCGGAAGGCCGCCTCGCCCGCAGCCGCGTCGGCGGCGAAGAGCGGCACGTCGCCGACCAGCATCCCGTGCGCGACGGCGTCAGGCGGCCCGTCGGTGCGGTTGAACTCCGCGAAGGTGTTGACGCGCACCTCCCCGCCGAACACGCCCTGGTAGAAGCCGAGCGCCTCCCGGGCGGTGCCGGGGAAGGCGAAGTACGGAGGGGGAGCGCTCACCCGAGGGATGCTACTCCCGCGACGCGCAACCTAGCCCTCCGCCGTCCCTCCCGCCAACTCATGTTTCGATAACACACCGTTGGTTTCCCTTCGTGTCGGGAGGCGTATCGCCGCGCGACGGCCGCGCCTAGCGTTGCGGCACCATCCCCGCATCCCATATCCCGAAGCATGAGGAGACCCCTATGCCGACCCGTCCCCGGGTCCTGAAGGCCGTCGCCGTCGCGGCGCTCGCGGCCTTCGGCCTCGCCGGCTGCGCGATCTCGTCCGACGCGTCCACCGGCGGCAAGACCACGCTGACCTTCTGGTCCTATTACTCCGGCACGCAGGAGACCTGGCTGGAGGGCCAGGTCGCCGCGTTCGAGAAGGCCAACCCCGACATCGACATCAAGGTCGTCAAGACCGTCGGCAGCCAGCAGGACCAGAAGCTCCTCGCCTCCGTCGCGACCGGCACGACGCCCGACCTGTTCATCAACAACATCGTCGTCGACTACCCGACGCTGGTCGCCGGCGGCGTCGCCAAGGACCTCACGTCGTACTGGGAGAAGTACGCCGACAAGGACCAGTACCCGAGCGGCGCCGTCTGGAAGACCGACGACAAGGTCTACAACCTCCTCCCGTACACGAACCTCATCGGCCTGTACGTGAACACCGACATCACGAAGCAGTACGGCATCACCGAGGCGCCGGCCACGCTCGACGAGCTGCAGGAGGACCTGGCGAAGGTCACCGCCGACGGCAAGCACAAGGGCATCGCGCTCTCGGGAGCCCCGACCGTGGAGGGCGCCTGGCTGTTCGCGCCGGAGCTGCTCGGCCAGGGGGTCGGCTACTGCGACTTCGAGGGCGACAAGGTCTCGGCCGCCTTCGACCGGGTGGAGCAGTGGGCGAAGGCCGGCTACACGCCGCAGGCCACGGCGACCTGGAACCAGAACGACTCCTGGCAGCAGTTCATGACCGGCCAGTACGCGTTCGGCGTCAACGGCAACTGGCAGCTCGGCAACGTGAAGGCCGCGAAGTTCGGCTACACCACCGCGCAGTACCCGGCGCCGCCCGGTGGCACGAGCATCGTCTACCCGGGCGGCGAGGGCTTCGGCATCGGCGCGAAGTCGAAGCACCCCGACCTGGCGTGGAAGTTCCTCGAGCAGGCGGTCCTCTCGCCGGAGGCGGGCACCGCCATCTACAAGGCGGCGGGCTCCATCCCGGTGCGCGCCGACCTCGCCGACTCGAAGGACCTCGCCGACGACGCGCTCGTGCAGCCGTTCGTGAAGGCGGCCCAGACCAGCGCCGCCTGGCCGAACAACGAGAACACGGCCAACGTGCAGACGGCGCTCGGCAAGGCCGTCAGCGGGGTAATCTCCGGCCAGACGTCGGCTGCCGACGGCGCCAAGAACGCCGAGACGCAGATCGCCGCTGCGCTGGAGAAGGGCGGCGGGGGCTGCAAGTGACCACTGCGGTCATCGAGGCACGGGACCGGCGCATCGCGCGCCGGTCCCGCGTCGCGCACGCGGCGCGGGGGACCCTCGCGCCCTTCGTCGCGCCCGCGGTCGTGCTGATCGCGGTGTTCGCGCTGTACCCGCTGATCGTGCTGGTCCGCATGTCGCTGAGCGACGTCGGGCCGACCAACATCGTCGGCGAGTGGCACCTGGTCGGGCTGCAGAACGTCCAGGCGGTCGTCGCGGATCCCGAGACGTGGCTCGCCGCCCTCCGCACGGTCGCGGTCGCGGCGGTGCTGCTCGCCTCCAACCTCGTCCTCGGCTTCATCGCGGCCTCCGTGCTCTCGGTGCGCAGGCGCGCCACCGCGATCGTCCTCGGCATCATGGTGTTCGTCTGGGCACTGCCGCCGATCGTCAGCGGGAGCGTGTGGAAGTTCCTGCTCGACGACGGCGGTGCGGTCAACGCGGTCCTGGGCGCGGTGGGCATCCCAGCCGTGCACTGGCTCAGCTCGCCCGGCCTCGCCCTGTGGTCGGTCTCTGGCGTGATCGCCTGGGCGGCGCTGCCATTCTCGACCCTCATCCTGCGCGGCGGGCTCCTCGCCGTGCCGGACGAGCTGGTGGAGGCCGCGGCGCTCGACGGCGCCGGCTACTGGCGGACCCGGTTCTCGATCGTGCTGCCGCAGCTGCGCGCGACGCTGTGGATCCTGTCCATCCTCACCGTGCTCTACGCCTTCAAGACGTTCGACTTCTTCTACGTCGTCACCGAGGGAGGTCCTGGCACCTCGACGAACACCCTCCCGGTCCGCTCGTACTACACCGCGTTCTCGAACTTCGACATGAGCACCGGCGCCACGATCGCCGTGCTGTCGATGCTGTTCGTCGCGGTCTTCGCCGTGCCGTACGTCCGCGGCGTGCGGAAGGAGGAGGCGGCATGATCCCCCGCCGCACCCGCCGCGTCTTCCTCGTCATCACCGTCCTCCTCGGCGCCGCCTACCTGCTGCCCCTGCTCTGGATCGTGCTGACCTCGCTGAAGAACGGCGACGACATCCTCCGCGACCCGAACGGCCTGCTGTTCGTGCCGACGCTGTCGACGTACGCGTCGGTGATCGGCGACGGCCTGGGGGCGATCGCGACCTCCGCCCAGATCGCGGTGCTGGTGACGGCGATCGTCATCGTCGTCGCGGTGCCGGCCGCCTACGGCCTGGCCCGCCGCATCTCGCCGCGGTGGAGCCGCGTGATCGCCGTCGTGCTCGCGGCCCTGCTGATCCTCCAGATGGTCCCGCAGCCGATGACGGTCATCCCGCTCTACAGCGTGCTCGCGTCCTGGGGCCTGCTCGGGACGCTGCCCGGGCTGATCCTCGCCGACATCGCGCTCTTCCTCCCCTTCGCGATCATGCTGCTGCGCCCGTTCGTGCTCGCGATCCCCGGTTCGCTCTACGAGGCGGCCGCGATCGACGGCGCCTCGCGCTGGCAGGTGTTCCGCCGCATCGCGGCGCCGATGCTGAGCAACGGCATCGTGACAGTCGTCACCGTGATCTTCATCTCGGCCTGGGGGGAGTTCGTATACGCGATCAACTTCCTGCCGGAGGGGACCGTGCTGCCGGTCAGCGGCCTCCTGGCGCAGCAGAACTCCACGTACTCCGCGAACTGGAACGGCCTGATGGCGCTGGCGGTGCTCACCTCCCTGCCCCTGCTGCTCGTGTTCGCGTTCACCCAGCGCCGTCTCATCGACGGCCTCTCCTTGGGAGCCGTCAAGTGACCCTGTCCAGCACCACGTCCACCGGCCCGCGCGTCTTCGACGGGGCGGCCTTCTCCGAGCTGGTCGAGGAGGCGCGGGAGGGCGCCGTCCGTCGTGAGCAGTCCAGGGAGCTCCCCGCCGACCTGATCCGCCGGCTGGGCGAGGCCGGGTTCGGCAGCGCCCGGGTTCCCGTCGAGGCCGGCGGAGAGGGAGCCTCGCTCGAGACGGTCTTCGACCGGCTGATCACGCTGGCCGCGGCCGACGCGAACGTCGCGCACGTCTTCCGCGGGCATCTGGCGTTCGTCGAGCAGCAGTTCTTCGAGCCGGATGCCGAGCGCAGAGCGCTGTGGTTCTCGCGCGTGCTCGCGGGCGACTTCGTCGGCAACGCGCAGTCCGAGCTGACGAGCACCTCCGACCTGGCCACCACCCTGACCGACGACGGCGACGAGCTCGTGCTGAACGGCCGCAAGTTCTACACGACCGGCAGCATCTACGCCGACTGGATCGACCTCTCCGCCCGGTACGGCGACGTCGATCACCAGGTGATCGCCTCCACCCGTGCCCCCGGTGTGCGCTCGGTGGACGACTGGAAGGGCTTCGGGCAGCGGCTGACCGGCTCTGGCACGACCGTGTTCGACGGCGTCCGCATCCCGCGCGCCGACGCGAGGCCCTACGGCGACGACAGCCCCGAGAAGCACGCGTACATGATGGGGTTCTTCCAGCTGGTCCTGCTGGCCGTGGTCGCCGGCATCGGGCGCGCGGCGGTCGACGACGCCGTGGCGTTCGTGCAGCCGCGCCGGCGCATCTTCGGCTTCGCGGGGGAGGCGCTCCCGCGTGACAACCACCTCGTGCAGGCGGTCGTCGGCGGCCTCTCGAGCACCGTGTTCGCGGCGCGGGCGATCGTGCTGGAGGGTGCGCGCGGCCTCGACCGCGCCATCGCCTCCCACCGGGCGGGGGCATCCGATCCCGGGCTGTTCGAGCGGGCCAGGCTCGACGTCTACCGCGCGCAGCAGGTCGTGCTGCCGTCCGTCGTCGCGGCGACGGCAGAGCTGTTCGAGGTGGGAGGCGCCTCCGCCGTCGACACGGAGCTCGGCCTCGACCGGCACTGGCGCAATGCGCGTACGATCGCCACGCACAATCCCGCCATCCACCGCCGCCGGACGATCGGCGCATACGAGCTCAACGGCACCGTGCCGGAGTGGAACATCGAGGTGCCCGCGAAGTGACCGATCCCAAGCGCCTGCTGGTCAACCTGTTCGAGATGAACACACCCGGGCACATCACACACGGCCTCTGGCGGCTGCCCGGCAACAACCGCGAGCACTACAAAGACCTCTCCTACTGGACCGAGCTGGCGCAGGTGGCGGAGGCCGGCGGGTTCGACGCGATCTTCATCGCCGACGTGATCGGCGCGTACGACGTCTATCGCGACAGCTTCGAGCCGGCGGTGCGGGAGGGGCTGCAGATCCCCAACAACGACCCGCTCCTGGTGATCCCCGCGATGGCCGCCGTGGCCGAGCACATCGGCTTCGGGGTGACCTTCTCGACGAGCTACGAGCCGCCCTTCGCCTTCGCCCGGCGGATGAGCACGCTCGACCACCTCACGAAGGGGCGGGTCGGGTGGAACATCGTCACCTCGTACCTGCCGAACGCCGCCCGCAACTTCGGCCTCGCCGAGATGATCCCGCACGACACCCGGTACGAGATCGCCGACGAGTTCATGGACGTCGTCTACAAGCTGTGGGAGGGATCGTGGGACGACGACGCCGTCCGGGTCGACCGCGAGAGCGGCGTCTACACCGACCCGGCCGGGGTGCGCAGGATCGATCACCACGGCCGGTACTTCCGGGTCGCCGGCCCGCACCTCTCCGAGCCGTCCCCCCAGCGCACGCCGCTGCTGTTCCAGGCCAGCGCCTCCAAAGCGGGCACCGCGTTCGCCGCCAAGCACGCCGAGGTGCTGTTCACGGCCGACCGCCCGCCGGGCGCCCTGCAGCGCAACATCGCGGCCATCCGCGACGCCTCGGTCGAGCACGGCCGCCTGCCCGGCGACACGCGCTACGTCGTCATGGCGACGATCATCACCGGCCGTGACGACGGGGAGGTCGCGGACAAGCTCGCGCGCTACCGCGCCATGGCCAGCGCCGAGGGCCGGTTCATCCACCAGAGCGTCCCCTTCCGCCCGCTCGACCACCCGCCGCACATCACGGTGAAGGAGGCGCTGGAGCGCGAAGGACGGCACGACCTGATCGAGGCGGGCGGCCTCCCGCTGCACCTCACCGTCGAGCAGTTCAGCACGGCGGTCGACGAGGCGTGGGACCCGGCGCAGTTCTTCGTGGCAGGGACCCCCGATGTCGTCGCCGACGAGGTTGAGCGCTGGCTGGACGAGCGCGGCATCGACGGCATCAACCTCCGCCAGTACCACTCGTTCGAGACCGCTCGCGACTTCGCCGAGCTGGTCGCGCCGGAGCTGCGCCGCCGCGGCCGCCTGCGCGAGGAGTACCTGCCGGGGGAGACCCTGCGCGAGCGCCTCCTCGGCGAGGGACCGCGGCTGCCGGAGCGGCACTGGGGTGCGCGGTATCGCGGAGGACGCAACCTGGGCTGAGGCGGTCCGCCCTACCGGTGCAGCCCCCAGAACGCCCAGGGCGAGACTCCCGTGAGCTGCTGCTCCACCGGGCGGCTGCGGCGTGCGAGCCGCCGGACATGCCAGGCGCGCCAGTGCGCGCGCCATCTGCGCTGATCCACGATGATCCTCCTGACACCAGTCAAACGGTTTGGCTGGTGTCGGCGACGATTCCACGCTGGTCTTACACCTGTCAAGTGCTTATGCTGGTGTCATGGGTACGCAGACCGATCTGGCCTTCCAGCGGGAGGACGAGGTCATCCCGGCCGCGCCGCGGCTCGTCCGCGACTTCGTGAACACCGTGGAGTACCAGGTCGACGAGGAGGGCTGGGCCGCTCCCGCCGACCTGGGCGCATGGCTGCGATCGCGCGAACTGCTCGACGTGGACGCCGAGCCGACCGCGGCCGACCTCGCACTCGCCCTGACGATCCGCGAGGGTCTGCGCGGCGTGCTCGCGACCCACGCGGGACACGACGGCGACGCGGCCGCGATCCGGCGACTCGATGACGCGCTCGCCGAGCTGCCGGTGCGCGTCTCCTTCGCGGCCGGCGACGGGTTCGGCCTGCTCCCGGCGAGCGAGCGACCCGTGCGCCGGGCGCTGGCGCGGGTGCTGGAGGCCGTGCGCGCCTCCACCGCGGAGGGCAGCTGGCCGCGCCTCAAGGTCTGCGACCGCGACTCCTGCCGCTGGGCCTACTACGACTACTCCAAGAATCGGTCCGGCCGCTGGTGCACGATGGCCGGCTGCGGCAACGCGGTCAAGATGCAGAAGGCGCACGCCCGGAGGTCGGGGACCGCGGGCGGCGACGATCATCCGGCAGGATGACACTCCCGCGACGCCAGGCCGATCCGCCCGCCCGCCGCGCTCCGTAGCCTCGGACGGGTGAGCGTCTCCCGTCCCCTTCCTCGCCCCATCGACCCGCCCGCCGAGGCGGCTGGTGCCGCTGCCGTGCACGCCGCCGCGCACGCCGCCGTGCGCCGGCGGACGCTGGTGATCGCGCTGTTCGCGGTCTACCTCGTGCTCCTCGCCTGGATCGTGCTCTGGAAGCTCGGCACGCCGTACGTCGGCACCGGCGAGGAGAGGGCGGTGAAGCTGGTCCCCTTCGTGGCGAGCGACGGCTACGGCGTGAGCCGGCCGCTGGAGATGCTGGCCAACGTGGCGCTCTTCCTCCCCTTCGGCCTGTACCTCGGACTGCTCGTCCCGCGGTGGTCCTGGCTGCGCGTCGCGGGTGTCGGCGCGCTCGTGAGCGTGGGCTTCGAGGTCGCCCAGTACCTCCTGGCGGTCGGCAGCTCGGACACGACGGACGTCATCCTGAACACCGCCGGCACCGCGTTCGGCGTGCTCCTGGTCGCGCGGGTGCGGCGGGTGCGCGGCGGACGGGCGGAGGCGGCCGTCCTCCGGTTCTGCGCCGTAGGAACGGTCGTCGCCCTCCTGCTGACCGCCTTCGCCGTGGATGCGTCACCCCGGCGCCATCTGCAGCCGCTGCCTCCGGCGCCGCCGGGCCGCGAGAGCGTGACCGAGCCCCGGTAGCGCCGCGATCGCGTGCGGCAGCGGCCGGCACCGCCTCCGGTTAGTGTGGCGGGATGACAACCAGCGTGATCGTCGTCGGCGCCGGCGTCGTGGGAGCGGCCACCGCGTGGTCGCTCGCCCGCGAGGGGGCTTCGGTGCTCCTCCTGGAGGCGTTCGAGCGCGGGCACGATCGCGGCTCCTCGCACGGGGCCACGCGCATCTTCCGGCACGGGTACGCGGAGGCCGACTACGTCCAGCTTTCCGTGGCCGCCCTCGCCGGATGGCACGAGCTGGAGCGGCGCAGCGGGCGGCGGCTTCTCGACGTCACGGGCGCCGTGGATCACGGGGACCTCGCCGTGCTGCGCGGGATCGCCGAGGCGCAGGATGCTGCCGGCCTGGCGTACGAGTGGCTCACCGCCGCCGAGGCGGAGGCGCGCTGGCCGGGGCTGCGGTTCGAGGACCACGTGCTGTTCAGTCCGGGCGGCGGCCGGCTGCGCGCCGAGCACGCCGTCGACGCGCTGCTCGATGCGGCGCAGGCGGCGGGGGCGGAGCTCCGGTTCGGCGTGCGCGTCTCCGCGGTCGAGGAGGTCGGCCAGGGCGTCACGGTGACCGCATCCGACGGTATCCACACGGCCGACCGGGTCGTGGTCGCCGCCGGGTCGTGGACTCCGACGCTCCTCGGCCCGTGGCTCGCCGCCCACGGCGCGGCGCTGCCGACGGTGACGGTCACCGAGGAGCAGCCGGCGCACTTCCCGCTGCTGGCCGGGGCGGCGGTGGCCGACTCAGCGGCCGAGGAGGCGTGGCCGAGCTTCGTGCACCATCCCACCGACGACGCGCTGCCCAGCGCGTACGGCCTGCTCACCCCCGGCGAGGGCGTGAAAGTCGGCTTCCACGGCGTCGGCCCGGTCGTCGACCCGGACGACCGCGACCGCGCGATCGACCCCGTCCGCCTGGGCCGCCTGCAGGAGTACGTCGCCCGCTGGGTGCCGGGCGCCGACTCCACCCGGCCGGAGGGGATCAGCTGCCTCTACGACAGCACCGAGCAGGAGGACTTCGTGCTCGACCGGGTGGGCCCGGTGGTGGTGGCGACGGGCTTCTCCGGCCACGGCTTCAAGTTCGGCCCGGCGGTCGGCGACGTGCTCGCGCGGCTGGCGCTGCACGGCGAGCCGGCGCCGTCGCGGTTCCGGCTGAGTGTGGCGTCGCCGGACGGGGGGTGAGATTTGCGCCAAATCGCGGTTATGGGAGCCGCTTTCCAGCGATTTGCGCGAAATGTTGCCCGCGAGGGGCGCGAGGGGCGCGAGGG
>NZ_JBPGXM010000043.1:0-25013 GCF_056755495.1 Leifsonia sp. KNZ12-8B | reverse complement strand
GCCCCGCCGTGTCCGCCCTGCGCACCTGGCCGTCGCTCGTGATCGCGTGCGTCCTCGCCGTCGTCGCCGCCATCGTCATCACCGCCGTCGTCGGCCTGATCCTGCGGGCGGTGTCCCGCAGGCGCACGTGGCGCGAGATGCTCGCCGCGCACGCACGGGTCCCGTTCCGCCTGTTCCTCCTGGTCGTGCTGCTCTGGATCGCGGTCTCGCTGACCCTGCCGGCGGAGGCGTCGCAGGCATGGCGGGACGGCCTCCGGCACACCTTCCTGATCCTCACCATCGCGACCGGGACCTGGCTGGCGGCCGCGCTCGTCGTGTTCGTGGAGGATCTGGGGCTCGCCCGCTACCGGCTCGACGTGCCGGACAACCGGGTCGCGCGCCGCGCCCGGACGCAGGTGCTCATCCTGCGCCGGCTGACGATCGTCGCCGCCGTGGTCGTCGGGCTGAGCGCGATCCTCCTGACGTTCCCGGCGCTGCAGGCGGCCGGCGCGAGCCTCCTGGCCTCCGCCGGCATCATCGGCATCATCGCCGGTGTCGCGGCGCAGTCGAGCCTGGCGAACCTGTTCGCGGGCGTGCAGCTGGCCTTCAGCGACGCGATCCGCATCGACGACGTGGTCGTGGTGGAGCAGCAGTGGGGCACCATCGAGGAGATCACGCTGACGTACGTCGTGGTCCACATCTGGGACGACCGCCGGCTGGTGCTGCCGTGCACGTACTTCACCACGAAGCCGTTCGAGAACTGGACCAGGCAGCACAGCGAGCTGCTCGGCTCCGTCGAGTTCGACCTCGACTGGCGCGTGTCGCCGGGCGGGATGCGCGCGGAGCTCAACCGCATCCTCTCCTCCACCGACCTCTGGGACGGCCGCACCGGTGTGCTGCAGGTGACCGACGCGGTCGCCGGCTGGGTGCGCGTCCGGGTGCTGGTGACGGCGAAGGATGCGCCGACCCTGTTCGACCTGCGCTGCCACATCCGCGAGCGGCTGATCGACTGGATGCAGCGGTACAGCCCGGCGTCCCTCCCGCGCACCAGGATCGAGCACGTGGAGGCGCCGGAGCAGTCGGTCCCGCCGCTCGGCGCCCGTTCGCAGGCGCACGACGACGCGCGGCTGTTCGGCGGGAGCCCCGAGAAGGAGCAGCGCGCCGCCCAGTTCACCGAGTCCATCCCCATCGTGCAGCAGGACGACGAACGGCCGGGCGACCGGCTCGACGACCAGGAGGAGAAGCAGTGACCGACCGCCCCGACCCCGCCCACACGCGTCCAGACGGCCTCGACGACGCCACCGTCGAGGCGCTCGGCAAGCTGTCCGAGGCGCTGGAGGTGGTGGAGCAGGCCCGCGGCTCCCTCTACGCCTTCCATCGCCTGACCGGCCGCGCCGACTTCGCCCTCGGGGATGCGGTCGACATGCTGCGGAAGGCCGGCCACACCGAGCTCGCCGACCGCATCGACCGCGAGCTCGTCGGCCGCAACGTGATCGAGGGCCGCTGGACCTTCCAGATCGTCGAGGACTACGACGACGGCTACTACGGCCTGTTCCGCGATCTGGAGCGGGAGGCGCGCGCGCGGCGAGCGCGGTCACGAGTCGCGCCCGGGCGACGGGCGGTAGGAGCGCTCGCCGCCGGGCGCGTGGCCCGCGGGGTCACGACCCGGCGATCACCGGCGCATCCTCCGTATCCACCGACTCCGCCGCCGCCGCGATGACCCCGGCGACGACGTCCGCCGCCGCCAGCATCGACACGTGCCCGGCCGGCGTCTCGACGATGGTCGCGTCGGCGCGCTCCGCCATCCTGCGCTGCGTCGCGGGCGGGATGATGCGGTCCTCGGTGCCGACGACCGCCCAGCTCGGGAGGCTCTTCCAGGCGACCGCGTCGAGCGGTGTCGTGTTCGCGGCGAGCGCGAGCGGCCGCTGGGTCGTGTACACCTGGTCGCGCACGTCCTCCGGCAGGTCCTGCGCGAAGGACACGTCGACCGTCTCGCGCTTGAGGTAGGTGTCGACGTCGCCCTCCGGCGCGCCGGGGTAGGCCACGATGTCGAGCACCGAGGTCGGGTCGGGCACCGCCAGCGCCGACCCGGAGCCGGGGAGGATGTCGACGATCGCCTCGCCGACCTCCGGGATGAAGGCGTCGACGTAGACGAGCGCGCGCACGTCGCCGCCCTTGAGGGCTGCGCCGCTGATGACCGCGCCGCCGTAGGAGTGGCCGGCGAGCACCACCGGCCCCGTGGTGTGCTGGGCGAGGAAGGCGCCGACGTACGTCGAGTCCCAGACGGCCCCGCGCAGCAGGTTCGGCGCGCCGAGCACGGTGTAGCCGCGCTCGCGCAGGCCCGTGATGACGGGGTTCCAGCTGGCGTTGTCGGCCCAGGCGCCGTGGACGAGGACGATGGTGGGGAGCGGCATGGGTGGTTCCCTTCGCGTGACATGGGTTCGGGTGTGAAGGCTGTGGTGCGCAGGAACGGCGCCAGGCTAGGGCGGGACGCGGCTCAGCGTCTAGCCCTGAGACCGCTCTCATGCTCCCAGCGAACCCACAGCATCGCCGGGACCATCCCCGGCCTCCGCGGTGTTGACTCCACTGACGGCGCAGCAGCGGCCACGTTGCAGGAGGCGCCGAAGGAGGACATGTGACACAGGACTATCGCAAGACCGCGGAGGCCGTCTCCCGGCTCAGCCCGCAGCAGTACGCGGTCACGCAGGAGTCGGCGACCGAGCCGGCGTTCCGCAACCGGTTCTGGGACAACCACGACGCCGGTCTCTACGTCGACGTCGTGTCGGGGGAGCCGTTGTTCGCATCCGTGGACAAGTACGACAGCCGTTCCGGCTGGCCGAGCTTCACCGCACCGGTCGATTCGGCGAACATCGTCGAGAACGTCGACCGCACGTACGGGATGGTGCGCACCGAGGTGCGGTCCGCCCACGGCGACAGCCACCTCGGCCACCTGTTCGACGACGGACCCGCCGAGGCGGGCGGGCTCCGCTACTGCATCAACTCCGCCGCGCTCCGCTTCATCCCGCTCGCCGAGCTGGAGGAGCAGGGCTACGGCGACTACATCCGACTGTTCGAGAAGGAGGACAAGTGATGACGACCGAGAAGGCGATCCTGGCCGGAGGCTGTTTCTGGGGCATGGAGGATCTCATCCGCAAGCGCCCTGGCGTCGTGGACACGCGCGTCGGCTACACCGGCGGTGACGTCCCGAACGCGACCTACCGCAACCACGGCACCCACGCCGAGGCGATCGAGATCGTGTACGACCCGTCGCGCACGAGCTACCGCGAGCTCCTGGAGTTCTTCTTCCAGATCCACGACCCGTCGACCAAGAACCGGCAGGGCAACGACATCGGCACCAGCTACCGCTCGGCGATCTTCTACGAGAACGACGAGCAGCGCCGCATCGCCGAGGACACCATCGCCGACGTCGACGCCTCCGGCCTCTGGCCGGGCAAGGTCGTGACCGAGGTGGCGCCCGCCGGCCCGTTCTGGGAGGCGGAGCCGGAGCACCAGGACTACCTGGAGCGCATCCCGTGGGGCTACACCTGCCACTTCGCGCGCCCGGGCTGGGTGCTCCCGAAGCGCCAGGAGGCGACGGCGAGCTAGTCGCGTCGCTCCAGCAGCACCGCCACCTCCATGTGCCCGGTCTGCGGGAACATGTCGAGCACGCGCCCGGCACGGATCGTGTACGACGGCATCCCGGCGAGGTCTTTCGCGAGGCTCGCCGGGTTGCAGCTGGAGTACACGACGTGCCGGGCGCCGCTGCGCTCTAGCCAGCCGGAGAGGTCGGGGCCGATGCCGCGGCGGGGCGGGTTCACGATGACCAGCTCCGGCGCGGCCGCCGCGCCGAGGGCGAAGGCTGTGGCGTCCTGCGCGCGGAACGCCACCTGCGCCAGGCCTGCGGCGGCGGCCGTCGCGCGGGCACTGCGCACGGCCTCCTTGCTGGTCTCGACGCCGACGACCCGGCGGCCGGGCGCCGCGACGTGGAGGGCGAAGCCGCCGACCCCGCAGTACAGGTCCCACACGCTGGCGGGGGAGACGGTGTCCACCCACTCCGCGACCTGCGCGTAGAGGCGCTCGGCGACGTCGGTGTTGGTCTGGAAGAAGCTCTGCGGGCGCAGCCGGAGGCCGACGTCGCCGAGGCGCATCACGAGCGACGAGTCGGCGGTGAGCACGATCTCCCTGTCGCCCTCCACGACGGCTTTGTGGTCGGGCTGGAGGTTGGCCGACACCACGCGCGCGTTCGGCAGCTCCGCCAGAAGCGAGGGGAGGCCGCGGCGGATGCGCGCGACCGCCGACTCGTCGCGCAGCACGAAACGGGTCATCAGCTCGTCGTCGGGGGAGACCGTGACGAGCACGTACTTCAGCTCGCCCCGCCGCGTGGGGACGTCGTACGGGACGAGCCGCGTCCGCGTCACGAACCGCGCCAGCACGGGCAGCGCGGCGCGGACGCCCGGCGCGCAGATGCCGCACTCGCGCAGGTCGACGCCGCGTCCGGCCTCGTCGAGGATGCCGATCGTGGGCGCGTCGACCGTGCCGCCGACGACCATCTTGGCCTTGTTGCGGTAGCCGGAGGGGCTGCTCGCGACCGGCGGGAGCCACGCCGCGTCGCCGAACGGCGCCAGCAGTTCGCGCGCCAGGCGGTCCTTGTCGGCCAGCTGCATGTCATACGGCACGTCGAGCAGGGTGCACGAGCGGCAGCGGCCGGCGTCGTAGTACGAACAGTCCATGAGAATGGTGCCCCCAGTAGGATTTGAACCTACGGCCTTCTGCTCCGGAGGCAGACGCTCTATCCCCTGAGCTATGGGGGCCAGGAGTGCCAGACCAGCCTAGCAGCCTTTGCCGGGCCGCTCCGAACCGGCGCAGCGGGCCGCTCCGAACCGGCCGCAGCCGGCTGCCCGCTCAGCCCTGCGGCAGGTTCCCGAGCACGCTCTCCATCAGCTGTGCAGCGTCTCCCGGCTCGAAGAATGCGGTCGACTCCGCGACGATCCAGAACGGACCGCGGAAGATCTGCACCTGGCCGGAACTGCCCGGCTTGAAGTACCCCTCCAGCGGAGGCGCGCCGTAGGTCGGCACCGGCTGCGCGGCCGTGATCGCGGCGTTTTTGAGCCCATCCATGGCGCTCGCCGGAGGCTGCGCGACGGCGATCTGGATCACGTCGCCGCTGGACTGGTTGGCCCACGCGCACGTCTGGCCCTGCCAGTCCTTCACCTTCTGCTCGAGGCTGTCCTCCTCGGGGGCGTAGCCGGGGTCTGCGCCCACGTTGGGGTTGTAGGCGTAGAGCTGCTCCGGCGTCAGGATCTGATCGCAGGTCAGCGTGACCGGCGTCGGCGGCTCGGTCGGCGTCGGCGTGGGCGTCGGTGTCGTGTCGCCACCGGCGGCGGGAGTGGAGGTCGCCGACGAGGAGGCGCGGGGCGCGGCCTTCGATGCGCAGCCGGCGAGCAGGAGCGAGCCGGCGATGGCGACGACGGCGACGGCGACGCGGGCGGCGGAGCGGGAGGAGAGGGACATGCTGCGTTCGTTCTTCCGGTTCGTGCCGATCGGGCGTCGGGCGGGTCGGGCGCGTCGCGACGACCCTATCAAGCGCCGGTAGAATCGATGCTCATGACTCCCGCTGACCTCTCCGCCGCCCTGCTCGACATCGTCACGACGGTGGTCGACCGGCGACGCGGGGGAGACGCGGACGCCGCCACGCTGACCCTCACCGTCGACGACGTGCCGCTGGAGCGCCCGAAGAACCGCGACCACGGCGACTGGTCCTCCAACGTCGCGATGCGGCTGGCCAAGCGCGTCGGCGCGAACCCGCGCGAGCTCGCCGGCGAGATCGCCGAGGCCGCCGCCGGCATCGACGGCGTCGCCTCCGCCGACGTGGCCGGCCCCGGCTTCATCAACTTCCGGCTCGACGCCGCGGCCGCCGGGCAGCTCGCCAAGACCATCGTCGAGAGCGGGGAGGCGTACGGCCGCGGCCACCTCTACGACGGCCTGCTGGTGAACCTCGAGTTCGTCTCCGCCAACCCGACCGGCCCCATCCACCTGGGCGGCGCCCGCTGGGCCGCCGTCGGCGACAGCCTCGCCCGCATCCTGCAGGCCGAGGGCGCCGACGTCACCCGCGAGTACTACTTCAACGACCACGGCTCGCAGATCGACCGGTTCGCGCGCAGCCTGCTCGCCGCCTACCTGGGCGAGCCGACGCCGGAGGACGGCTACGGCGGCGCCTACATCGGCGACATCGCGTCGGCCGTCGCCGCCGAGTACGACGGCGACCTCGCCGCGTTGCCGCGCGAGCAGCAGCAGGAGGTGTTCCGGTCGCGGGGCACGCAGCGCATGTTCCAGGAGATCAAGGACCGCCTGCACTCCTTCGGCGTCGACTTCGACGTGTACTTCCACGAGGACTCGCTGCACGCCTCCGGGGCCGTCGAGCGCGCCATCGAGCGGCTGCGCGAGCAGGGTCACATCTTCGAGGAGGACGGCGCGATCTGGCTGCGCACGACCGACTTCGGCGACGACCGCGACCGCGTGATCATCCGCTCCAACGGCGAGCCCGCCTACATCTCGGGCGACATCGGCTACTACCTCGACAAGCGTGAGCGCGGCTTCGAGCAGAACATCATCATGCTCGGCGCCGACCACCACGGCTACGTCGGCCGGCTGATGGCGATGGTGCAGGCGTTCGGCGACGTGCCGAACGTCAACCTCCAGATCCTCATCGGCCAACTGGTCAACCTGGTCAAGGACGGCGAGCCGGTGAAGATGTCCAAGCGCGCCGGCACGATCGTCACCCTCGACGACCTCGTCGACGCGGTGGGCGTCGACGCCGCCCGCTACGCGCTGGTGCGCTCCTCGACCGACTCCCAGCTCGACATCGACCTCGACCTGCTCGCCAAGCGCAGCAACGAGAACCCGGTCTTCTACGTGCAGTACGCGCACGCCCGCACCCGCTCGGTCGCGGCGAACGCCACCGCCGCCGGCGTCGACCTCAGCGCCTTCGCGCCGGAGCTGCTCACCCACGAGACCGAGGCGGCGCTGCTGGGCGGGCTCCAGGAGTTCCCACGGATCGTCGCGCAGGCCGCCGAGCTGCGCGAGCCGCACCGGGTCGCCCGCTACGTGGAGGAGTTGGCCGGGCTCTACCACGCCTGGTACGGCGTCCGCGACGGCTCCACCCGCATCCTGCCGCACGGCGACGAGCCGGTCACCGACCTGCACCGCACGCGGCTGTGGCTCAACGAGGCGACCAGCCAGGTCATCCGCAACGGCCTCGGCCTGGTCGGCGTCTCCGCCCCGGAGCGGATGTAGGGAGGCGCCATGACCGCCACCGAACCCATGAGCGCCGCGGAGCCCCGGCCCCGCCGCCGGCTGCGCCGCATCCTGCTCTGGACGCTGATCCCGATCGCGGTGATCGTCGTGCTGCTCGTCGTGGCCGACATCGCCGTCCGCGCGTACGCGGAGCAGCGCGCCGCCGCCGAGATCGAGAAGAACCTCCCCGCGGACGTGAAGGGCGACGTGTCGGTGCACATCGGCGGTGTGTCGGTCATCCAGCAGTACCTGTCCGGCTCGTTCGACCGGGTGGAGCTCGACGCCCCGCACCTCACCGCGAAGGGCTCGCCGGTCAGCGCGAACGTGGTCGCCTCCGGCGTGCCGGCCGACTTCAGCAAGCCGGTGTCCAGCGCGACCGGCACGCTCGTCATCTCGCAGAAGTCGCTCAACGCGCTGGTCGAGATCCCGGGCGCGAAGGGCGACATCACCCTCGGCGACGGCACGGTCGGCTACGACGGCTCCATCGACCTGCTCGGGCTCCCGGTCGGCTACACCGTCACCGCCAAGCCGGAGGCCGCGGGCGACCAGGTGCTCCTGCAGCCGGTCGACGCCTCCCTGTCCACGGGATCGAACAACGTCGACCTGACCCGGCTCGTGCAGGCGATCACGGACCGCGGGCCGTTCCCCGTGTGCGCGGCGCAGTACCTCCCCGACGGCGTGCAGATCAGCGACATCGCCGTGAAGAAGGGCCAGGCGACGGTCACCTTCACCGCGCAGGACTTCACCCTCGACTCGGCGTTCCTCAACAGCAAGGGCAGCTGCTCCTGACCGCCGCGGCCGTAACACGTCGTCAGGCGATCAGCGCGGCTCGCTAGACTTCTGCTACTTCTCCACCGGCTTCAGGGGCCAATCCGGGTCCGCTCGCCTGAGAGACCCTTACTCGTTCCCCACCCGTGAGGTTCCCCATGGCTTCGAACCCCCTCGCACCCTCGTGGCTGCGCGTCCCGGACGATCCCAACGCCCTCGCCGACGGCGTCTGGCCCCGGACAGCGGCCCGCGACGACGGCGAGCTCACCGTCGGCGGCGTCCGCGCGTCCGAGCTGGCCCAGCGGTTCGGCACACCGCTGTACGTCATCGACGAGCGGGAGGCGCGCGAGCGGGCAGCCGAGGTCCGCGACGCCTTCCGCACCGCGTTCGCCGAGGTCGGCGGCGCGGCGAAGGTCTACTACGCCGGCAAGGCGTTCCTCTCGGTCGAGGTGGCCAGGTGGATGGCGGAGGCCGACCTCCACGTCGACGTCTGCTCCGGCGGTGAGCTGGCTGTCGCGCTCGCCGCCGGCGTCCCCGCCGAGCGCCTCGGCTTCCACGGCAACAACAAGTCCCTCGCCGAGATCGACCGCGCGGTCGCGGCCGGCGTCGGCGCGATCATCATCGACAGCCTCCAGGAGATCGACCGCGTCGCGGAGGCGGCGGAGCGTCACGGCCGCGTGCAGAGCGTGCGGCTGCGGGTCAACTCGGGCGTGCACGCCCACACCCACGCCTTCCTCGCCACCGCGCACGAGGACCAGAAGTTCGGCATCGCGCTGGAGCACGCGGCCGGCGCCGTCGCCCGCATCCGCTCGCACGCCGGCCTGCTGTTCATGGGCCTGCACTGCCACATCGGCTCGCAGATCTTCGGCGCCGACGGCTTCGCCGAGTCCGCCGCGCGCCTGCTGACCGTGCACCGCGAGCTGCTCGCCGGCGGGGAGGTGCCCGAGCTCAACCTCGGCGGCGGCTTCGGCATCGCGTACACCTCCGCCGACGACCCCGCGCCGATCGACCAGCTGGCCCGCCGGATCGCGGAGACCGTCGCCGCCGGCTGCGAGGAGCTCGACATCCCCCTCCCGGTCGTGGCGTTCGAGCCAGGACGTTCGATCATCGGCACCGCCGGCATCACGCTCTACACGGTCGGGACGACGAAGGACGTCAGCGTCGCGGCTGTATCGTCCGCGGCGGAGGACGACGGGGAGACCGCGGTCCGCCGCTACGTGAGCGTCGACGGCGGAATGAGCGACAACGCCCGCACCGCCCTCTACGAGGCGGAGTACTCGGCGCGCATCGCGAGCCGCACCTCCACCGCCGCCCCCGAACTGGTCCGCGTCGCCGGCAAGCACTGCGAGAGCGGCGACATCGTCGTCGACGCCGAGTACCTGCCGGGCGATGTCGCGCCGGGCGACCTCCTGGCGGTGCCGGCCACCGGCGCCTACTGCTTCTCGCTCGCGAGCAACTACAACTACCTCACCCGCCCACCGGTCGTCGCCGTCCGCGACGGCGCGGCCCGCGTGATCGTCCGCGGCGAGACGGAGGAGGACCTCCTCTCGCGCGACGCCGGCTACGTCCCGTCCACCACCACGAACACCACCACCACGAACACGACCACCACGACCAGGAGCGACCAGCGATGATCGAGTACCGCAACCTCCGCGTCGCGCTGCTGGGCGCCGGCTCCGTCGGCTCCCAGGTGGCCCGACTGCTGCTGGAGCAGAGCGACGAGTTCGCCTCCCGGATCGGCGCCCGCCTCGAGCTCGTCGGCATCGCCGTGCGCGACGTCGACGCCCCGCGCGCCGCCGACCTCCCGCGCGAGCTGTTCACGACCGACGCGACCTCCCTCATCCTCGGCGCCGACATCGTCGTCGAGCTGATGGGAGGCATCGAGCCCGCCCGCGGCTACGTGCTGGAGGCGCTCAACTCGGGCGCCGACGTCATCACCGCCAACAAGGCCCTCCTCGCCACGCACGGCCCCGAGCTGTTCGACACCGCGGAGCAGGTCGGCGCGCAGCTCTACTACGAGGCCGCCGTCGCCGGCGCCATCCCGATCATCCGGCCGCTGCGCGACAGCCTCGCCGGCGACCGCGTCGACCGCATCCTCGGCATCGTCAACGGCACGACGAACTTCATCCTCGACCGGATGGACGTCAATGGCGAGACGCTCGCCGACGCCCTGGCCACCGCGACCGCCCGCGGCTACGCGGAGGCCGATCCGACCGCCGACATCGGCGGCTACGACGCCGCGCAGAAGGCCGCGATCCTCGCCAGCCTGGCCTTCCACACCACGGTCCCGCTCGACCGCGTCTACCGCGAGGGGATCACCGGCATCACCAAGGATCAGGTCGACGCCGCGCGCGAGGCGGGCGCCGTCATCAAGCTGCTGGCGATCTGCGAGCGCCTCACCGACCCGGAGACGGGGGAGGAGGGCGTCTCCGCCCGCGTCTACCCGGCCCTGATCGGCCGCGACCACCCGCTCGCCGCCGTCCACGGAGCCCACAACGCGGTCTTCGTGCAGGCGGCCGCCGCCGGCGACCTCATGTTCTACGGCGCGGGCGCCGGCGGCGTCGAGACCGCTTCCGCCGTGCTGGGCGACGTCGTCTCGGCCGCGCGCCGGCACGTCGTCGGCGGCCCGGGCGTCGCGGAGTCGACGCACGCGGGCCTCCCCGTGCTCGACGTCGGCCGCGTGGTCACCCGCTACCAGATCACCGCCGAGGTGGAGGACCAGCCCGGCGTGCTCGCGGCCGTCGCGCGCATCCTCAGCGACGGCGGCGTCAGCGTCGAGACCATGCAGCAGAAGGTGCCGAGCACGACCGGCGTCGTCCTCATCGCCGGGCGCTCCGCGTCGCAGGGCGTCTCACGGATTCACGGCGCGGCGGCCCCCACCGCTACCCTGGTGATCGGCACCCACGCCGCCGAGGAGGCCGCGCTCGCGGCCACCGTGGAGGCGCTCGCTGCGAGCGACGTCGTGACCGCCATCTCTTCCGTTCTCCGAGTCGAAGGATCGTAATGCCCCAGTCCCCGAAGCCGAACAGCCGCCAGTGGCGGGGCGTCCTGCGCGAGTACTCGGACCGCCTGAACATCTCGGACGCGACGCCGATCGTCACGCTCGGCGAGGGCGGCACGCCGCTCATCCCCGCGCCGGCGCTGTCCGCCCGCACCGGCGCCGACGTGCACGTGAAGTTCGAGGGCATGAACCCGACCGGCTCCTTCAAGGACCGCGGCATGACCATGGCGATCTCGAAGGCCGTCGAGCACGGTGCGAAGGCCGTGATCTGCGCCTCCACTGGCAACACCTCGGCGTCCGCCGCGGCGTACGCGACGCATGCCGGCATCCAGGCCGTCGTGCTCGTGCCAGAGGGCAAGATCGCGATGGGCAAGCTCGGCCAGGCCATCGCGCACAACGCGCAGCTGCTGCAGGTGCAGGGCAACTTCGACGACTGCCTCGACATCGCCCGCGACCTCGCCACCAACTACCCGGTGCACCTGGTGAACTCGGTGAACCCCGACCGCATCGAGGGCCAGAAGACGGCCGCGTTCGAGGTCGTTGAGGTGCTCGGCGACGCCCCGGACATCCACATCGTCCCGGTGGGCAACGCCGGCAACTACACCGCCTACCACCGCGGCTACACCGAGGACCTCCAGGCCGGCAACTCCACCCGCCTGCCGCGCATGTTCGGCTTCCAGGCCGCGGGCAGCGCGCCCATCGTGCTCGGCCACGCCGTGAAGGACCCCGACACCATCGCGACCGCGATCCGCATCGGCAACCCCGCCTCGTGGGAGCTCGCCCTCAACGCCCGCGACGACAGCGACGGCTGGTTCGGCGCCATCGACGACGCGAAGATCCTGGAGGCGCACCGCATCCTCTCGGCCGAGGTCGGCATCTTCGTCGAGCCCGCGTCCGCGATCAGCGTCGCCGGCCTGCTGGAGCGCGCGGAGGCCGGGGCGATCCCCGCCGGCGCCCGCGTCGTGCTCACGGTCACCGGCCACGGCCTGAAGGACCCGCAGTGGGCCCTCCGCACCGCCGACGGCTCCGACGTGCAGCCGACGGTCGTCCCGGTCGACACGCCCGCCATCGCCGAGGTGCTCGGCCTGCGGGCGAACGCCGAGGCGACGGCGTGACGACGGCCGGCGAGCTGCTCGGCCGCTCCGTCACCGTCAAGGTCCCCGCGACCAGCGCCAACCTCGGCCCCGGCTTCGACACGCTCGGCCTCGCGCTCGCGCTGTACGACGAGCTGACCGTGACCGTCCGCGACGAGCCGGGCGCGACCGTCGAGGTCATCGGCGTCGGCGCGGGGGAGGTGCCGACGGACGAGTCCAACCTGGTCGTCCGCGCCATCGCGCACACGTTCGAGTCGGTCGGCGTCCCGCTGCCCGGCCTCGACCTCGTCGCCCGCAACAACATCCCGCACGGCCGCGGCCTCGGCTCGTCCGGCGCGGCCATCGTGTCCGGCATCATGGCGGCCAAGGGGCTGCTGGAGGGCGTGGTCGCGTTCGACGCGCAGGGCCTCCTCGCCCTCGCCAACGACATGGAGGGACACCCCGACAACGTCGCGCCCGCCCTGTTCGGCGGCCTGACGATCGCGTGGGTGACCCCGGACGGACCACGGTTCAAGAAGCTCATGGTCCACCGCGGAGTCTCGCCGCTCGTGCTCGTGCCCGAGCACGTCATGTCGACGGCGCTCGCGCGCAGCCTCCAGCCGCAGTCGGTGCCCCACGAGGACGCCGTCTTCAACGTCTCGCGCTCCGCGCTGCTCGTCGCCGCGCTCATCCAGAGCCCCGAGCTGCTGCACGCGGCCACCGAGGACAAGCTCCACCAGAGCTACCGCGCCTCGGCCATGCCCGAGACCGACCGGCTCATCACGCTGCTGCGCGAGCAGGGCTTCGCCGCCGTCGTCTCCGGCGCCGGGCCGTCCATCCTGGTGCTGGGCAGCGACCCTGGGCAGCGGCTGGCCGCCGCCGACCTCGTCGCGCGCAACGCGCAGACCGCCTGGCAGCCGCTCCACCTCGCCGTGGACTTCAAGGGCGCGACGGTCGTCCCGGCCGCCGCGGCGGCCCTGGACACGCCCGCCGCGGAGCGTCCGTAGCCTCAGGTGCGAAGTGGTAAACTGCACGTGCATCCGTGAAGAAACCGCGTCACGAGCGGAATCCCGCTTCCGGATGATCTCTTAGCAATCATGCCGTCATTCCTGCCTGCGCTACCGGATGTCCGGAGCGCGACGCCGCGCGGATCAGAACGCCGGGCGTAAAGACAGTTCATGTGACGAGTGCTCCACAGCGACGCGCAGATCGCGCGCCGGGGGAAAGGAATCCTCTTCAGTGACTGATGTCGAACTCCACGCCGGGGGCGTGGACACCAGCGACCTGACCTCGCTCAAGGTGGCGGAGCTGCAGGCTCTCGCCGCCGAGTTCGGAATCCCGGGTGCGACCCGGCTCCGCAAGGGCGAGCTGGTCGAGGCCGTCGCGGCCGCCCGTGCCGCCGCGAATGGCGACGCCGCACCCGCGGACGTCGCGCCGGCCGCTCCGGCCGCAGTGCTCGACGGCACCGCCGTCGAGCCGGCCGAGACCACCGAGCCGGTCGCTCCGGCCGCCTCCCAGGTCCTCATCGAGCCGCTCATCGCCGAGCCGGCCGCCGAGGCCGAGCCGACCGTCGGCGAGCCCGTGCTCCCGCCCGTCTCGGCCACCGTCGAGCCGCGCCGCCGCGGCTCCCGCCGGGCCTCCAGCCCCGGCACCGCCATCGACGGGGCCGCCTCCGTCGGCGCGGACACCCACGTCAACTCCGGCGAGACCGGCGTCGAGTCGCTCATCCCCGATGTTGATGCGCTCCTCGACTCCGCCCTCGCCTCCCGCGAGCAGGCCCAGCGCGACGGCCAGAACCGTGGCGAGCAGGGCGGCGGACGCCGTCGCCGCGGCCGTGGCGGTCAGAACCGCGACGAGCAGGGCCGTGACGAGCAGGGCCGCGACACCCGCGACGAGCAGAACGGCCGCGAC
The DNA here is from genome assembly GCF_056755495.1 of Leifsonia sp. KNZ12-8B. NCBI lineage: Bacteria > Bacillati > Actinomycetota > Actinomycetes > Micrococcales > Microbacteriaceae > Leifsonia > Leifsonia sp. KNZ12-8B. The sequence continues at coordinate 10,988 of NZ_JBPGXM010000043.1, read as the reverse complement.
GAGCAGGCCGGCCGCGACGAGCAGGCCGGCCGCGACGAGCAGACCGGTCGCGACGAGCAGCAGGCCGAGCGCGCCGAGCGTTCCGACCGCGACGACCAGCAGGGCGGCGACGGCCAGGGCGAGCAGCAGCAGGGCCGCGGCCGCCGCAACCGCAACCGCAACAAGAACAACGGCCAGCAGAACGGCGAGGGCCAGCAGAACCAGCAGGGCCAGCAGAACCAGCCGAAGGACCTGCAGGGCGGCGACGAGCAGCGCCAGGGCGGCCAGCAGGGCCAGCAGCGCGGCGGCCAGCAGCAGCAGGCCGATGGCGAGCGGTTCGGCCGCGGTCGCGACCGCAACCGCAAGCGCCGCGGCGGCCAGGCCGGCGACGAGTTCGAGCCGGAGATCTCCGACGACGACGTGCTGATCCCGGTCGCGGGCATCCTCGACGTGCTCGACAACTACGCGTTCGTGCGCACCACGGGCTACCTGCCCGGCGCCAGCGACGTGTACGTGTCGCTCGGCCAGGTCAAGAAGTACAGCCTCCGCAAGGGCGACGCCGTGGTCGGCGCCATCCGCCAGCCGCGCGACGGCGAGAACAACAGCCGCCAGAAGTACAACGCGCTGGTGAAGGTCGACAGCATCAACGGCCAAACGGTCGAGGAGGCCGCGGCCCGCGTCGAGTTCGGCAAGCTGACCCCGCTGTACCCGCAGGAGCGCCTGCGGCTCGAGACCGAGCCGACCAAGGTCACCCAGCGGATCATCGACCTCGTCGCCCCGATCGGCAAGGGCCAGCGCGGCCTCATCGTCGCGCCGCCGAAGGCCGGCAAGACGATCGTCATGCAGCAGATCGCCAACGCGATCACGACGAACAACCCCGAGGTGCACCTCATGGTCGTCCTGGTGGACGAGCGTCCGGAAGAGGTCACCGACATGCAGCGCACGGTCAAGGGCGAGGTCATCGCCTCCACCTTCGACCGTCCAGCCGAGGACCACACGACCGTCGCCGAGCTGGCGATCGAGCGCGCGAAGCGCCTGGTCGAGCTGGGCCACGACGTGGTCGTGCTGCTCGACTCGATCACCCGCCTCGGCCGTGCCTACAACCTGACGGCGCCGGCCTCCGGGCGCATCCTGTCCGGTGGTGTGGACGCGTCGGCGCTGTACCCGCCGAAGCGCTTCTTCGGCGCCGCCCGCAACATCGAGCACGGCGGCTCGCTCACCATCCTCGCGTCGGCGCTCGTCGAGACCGGCTCGAAGATGGACGAGGTGATCTTCGAGGAGTTCAAGGGCACCGGCAACATGGAGCTGCGCCTCTCGCGTCAGCTCGCCGACAAGCGCATCTTCCCGGCCGTCGACGTCAACGCCTCCGGCACCCGCCGCGAGGAGATGCTGATGGGCCAGGACGAGGTCAAGATCACCTGGAAGCTGCGTCGCGCCCTCGCCGGCCTCGACCAGCAGCAGGCGCTCGAGATCGTGCTCGGCCGCCTGAAGGAGACCTCGAGCAACGTCGAGTTCCTCATGCAGGTGCAGAAGTCGATGCCGCAGCCGGCCAACGGTCACGGCAACGGCCACTCGCACAGCCACGAGAACGACCACCGCTAGCTGACAGAGTGCCCGTCCGGGAGCGCCGCGTGCGCGCCCGGGCGGGCGCTTTTCCGTTCCCGGACCAGTCTCCTCAGAAAGAAGCCCCCATGTTCGAATCGGTGAACGGCCTCATCGCCGAGCACGACGACCTCCAGCGGCAGCTCTCGGACCCCGACCTGCACAGCGACCCCGTCCGCTCCAAGAAGGTGAACCGCCGCTACGCCGAGCTCTCGCGCATCGTGGCCGCCTACAACGAGTGGAAGCAGCTGACCGACGACCTCGCCGCCGCACGCGAGCTCGCCGCCGAGGACGCCGCCTTCGCCGACGAGATCCCGGGCCTGGAGGCGTCGCTGGAGGAGTCGCAGGAGAAGCTGCGCCGCCTCCTCATCCCGCGCGACCCCAACGACAGCCGCGACGTCATCATGGAGATCAAGATGGGGGAGGGCGGCGCCGAGTCCGCGCTGTTCGCCGGCGACCTGCTGCGGATGTACCTCCACTACGCCGACTCCAAGCGCTGGAAGGCCGAGATCATCGAGCAGACCTCGAGCGACCTGGGCGGCATCAAGGACGTGCAGGTGGCGTTCAAGGGCAGCTCCAGCGACCCGGCCGAGGGCGTGTGGGCGCACCTGAAGTACGAGGGCGGCGTGCACCGCGTGCAACGGGTGCCGGCCACCGAGTCGCAGGGCCGCATCCACACCTCCGCCGCGGGCGTGCTCGTGTTCCCCGAGGTGGACGAGCCGGAGGAGGTCGACATCAACCCGAACGACCTCAAGATCGACGTCTTCCGCTCCTCCGGGCCCGGCGGTCAGTCGGTCAACACGACCGACTCTGCCGTGCGCATCACGCACCTCCCGACCGGGATCGTCGTCTCGATGCAGAACGAGAAGAGCCAGCTGCAGAACCGCGAGGCCGCGATGCGCGTGCTGCGCGCCCGCCTGCTCGCGAAGCAGCAGGAGGAGGCGGATGCGGAGGCCGCGGAGTTCCGCAAGGGCCAGATCCGCACCATGGACCGCTCGGAGCGCATCCGCACGTACAACTTCCCGGAGAACCGGATCGCGGACCACCGCACCGGCTACAAGGCGTACAACCTCGACGCCGTCATGAACGGCGCCCTCGACCCGGTCATCGCCTCGAACATCGAGGCCGACGAGGAGGCACGCCTCTCCGCCCTCGGCGACGACTGACCCGCCGCCAGCCGCCGAGCACAGGAAAAATGCCCCGAATCCGTGCGATTCGGGGCATTTTTCCTGTGCGCGGCGGCTACGGGTCAGATGTAGATGGCCGGGTCGATCCAGTCGTCGCCGGCGATCTGCTCGTGGCCCGAGCGGCGGCGTGCGCGGGCGGGCACGCCGGTCAGCACGGAGTTCGCCGGGGCGTCGTGCGTCACGACCGCGTTCGCACCGATGATGCAGTGCTCGCCGATCGTGATCGCGCCGAGGACCTTCGCCCCGGCCCCGATCGTCACGTGGTCGCCGACGGTCGGATGCCGCTTGCCGTGCCCAGAGCCGCGGCCGCCGAGGGTGACGCCGTGGTACAGCATCACGTCGTCGCCGATCCAGGCCGTCTCGCCGATCACGACGCCCATCCCGTGGTCGATGAAGAACCGGCGGCCGATGCGCGCGCCCGGGTGGATCTCCACCCCGGTCAGGAAGCGGGCGAACTGCGACAGCAGGCGGGCCGGCGTCCGGAACCCGGCGCGCCACAGCCGGTGCGCGACCCGGTACGCCCACACCGCGTGCAGGCCGGAGTACGCCGCGGCGATCTCGAAGCCGCCGCGCGCCGCCGGATCGTGCTTGCGCGCGTTGCGGACGTCCTCGCGCAGCCGGCTGATCAGCCCCACCCGCTAGTCCAGCAGGTCGGCCCAGAGCGGTGTGGAGATGTACCGCTCGCCGGTGTCGCAGATGATGGCCACGATGGTCTTGCCGGCGTTCTCGGGCCGCTTCGCGAGCTCCAGCGCCGCCCAGATGATGGCGCCGGAGGAGATGCCGGCGAGGATGCCCTCCTGGCTCGCCAGCTTCTTCGCCACGTCGATGGCGTCGTCGAACGCCACGTCGACGACCTCGTCGTAGACGGTCGTGTCGAGGATCTCGGGGACGAAGTTGGCGCCGATGCCCTGGATCTTGTGCGGTCCGGGCTTGCCGCCGTTGAGGATGGGGGAGTCGATGGGCTCGACCGCGACGACCTGCACGCCCGGCTTGCGCTCCTTGAGCACCTGGCCGACGCCGGTGATGGTGCCGCCGGTGCCGACGCCCGCGACGAAGATGTCGACGCCGCCGTCGGTGTCCGCCCAGATCTCCTCGGCCGTGGTGGCGCGGTGGATGGCGGGGTTGGCCTGGTTGGCGAACTGCTGCGCCCAGATGGCGTTGTCGGTGGTGGCGACGATCTCCTTCGCCTTCTCGACCGCGCCGCGCATGCCGTCAGCGCCGGGGGTGAGGACGATCTCGGCGCCGAAGGCGCGCAGCAGCACGCGCCGCTCCTTGCTCATCGTCTCGGGCATGGTGAGCACCAGCCGGTAGCCGCGGGCGGCGCCGACCATCGCGAGGGCGATGCCGGTGTTGCCGCTGGTCGCCTCCACGATCGTGCCACCGGGCTTGAGCGCCCCCGACTTCTCGGCCGCGTCGACGATCGCCACGCCGATGCGGTCCTTCACGCTGCCGGCCGGGTTGTAGAACTCCAGCTTGCCGAGCACCGTCGCGCCGGTGCCCTCGGCGAGCCGGTTCAGGCGGACGAGCGGGGTGCGGCCGACGGCCTCGGTGATGTTGTCGTAGATCTGGCCGGTCATGGGTCTCTTCCTCGTGACGGATGGACGGGGTGGCGGGACAGGAGCGTCACCACTCTAATCCCGCACGCAGTAGGCTCGACGGGCGATGTCACCCGAAGCGCCCGCCCCCACCGTCAGCACCCTCCGCGACGCCGTCGCCGCCGTCCTCGCGCGCGCCGGCGTCCCCGATCCGGAGGTCGACGCCGAGCTGCTCGTCGGTCACGTCCTCGGCGTCGGCCGGGGCCGCGTCCAGGCGCTCGCGGTGATGGGCACGGAAATGTCCGCGGAGGACGCCGCGCGGCTGCACGAGCTGACCGAGCGCCGGGCCGCCCGCGAGCCGCTGCAGCACATCACCGGCGTCGCGCCGTTCCGCTCGCTGGAGCTGGCGGTCGGCCCGGGCGTCTTCGTGCCGCGGCCGGAGACGGAGCAGGTGGCGCAGTTCGCGATCGACGCGCTGCGCGCCGTCCCGTCGCCCGAGCCGGTGGCGGTCGACCTCGGCACCGGCAGCGGCGCCATCGCGATCGCGCTCGCGACCGAGGTGCCGCACGCCAGGGTCTACGCGGTCGAGAACTCCCCGGAGGCGTTCGTGTGGGCCCGCGGCAACATCGACGCCTCGGGTGCGACCAACCTCCGCCCGGTCTTCATCGACCTGGCCGACGCGCTCCCGGAGCTCGACGGCACCGTCGACGTCGTCATCTCCAACCCGCCGTATGTGCCGGACGACGCCATCCCGCGCGACCCGGAGGTGCGCCTCCACGACCCTGCCGCCGCGCTGTACGGCGGACCGGACGGGCTGGATGTGGTGCGCGTCATCTCCGCCGTCGCACGCCGGCTGCTGCGGCCGGGCGGGACGCTCGTGCTCGAGCACGGCGAGCTGCAGGGCGCGCAGATCCGCGAGCTGCTGACCGCCGACGGCTGGCGGTCGCCGGCGACGCACCGGGACCTGACGACGCGCGACCGCGCGACGACGGCGGTCCGCTAGCCGCGCTGGGCCGCCCGCTCGGCCCGTTCCCGCTCGCGTTCGGCCCGTTCCCTGGCGCGCGCGATGGCCTCGCGCTCGCGTTTGCGGGCCTCGCGCAGCGCGGACTCGGCCTCGCGGCGCGCCTTCGCCGCCTCCCGCACGGCCTTGTCGCGGGGGAGAGGCTCGGGCCGCTCCTGCGCGGGCGGCAGCGGTTCGCCGGCCTCGCGGGCGGCGATGTAGCGCTCGATCCCGTCGAGGATGCGCTCCAGCCCGAAGGCGAAGTCGTCCTGGTCGTCGGCGCCGTCGGAGTCGGCATACGCGCCGGACAGCACCAGCGGCGCCAGGTCGGGGAACCGCTCCGGCGTCACGAGCGCGGCGAGTGCCGCCGTGAACGCCTCCCCGCGCTGCGGCGGTCCGTCGCTCTGCCGCGAGCGGGCGACATCGCGTTCGACCACGCCGATCGCGCGGGCGTAGGAGGACAGCAGCAGCGCCGTCGACATCTTCTCGGCGTCGGTCAGCGGGAGCGCGCGCATCTCGCGCAGCCCCCAGTCGAGCACTGCGAGGTTGTTCGGCATCAGAGGCATGCCGGAGATGGGGATGTCGGGGAACCACGGGTGCTCCTCGATCACCTCGATGCTCGCCATCGCCCAGCGGCGGAGCCCTGCGCGCCAGTCGCCGCCGTCGTCCTCGGGTGGTATCGGGATCCCGCACACCGCGTCCTGCATGAGGGCGAGCACGTCGTCCTTGCCGGTGACGTAGCGGTACAGCGACATGGTCGTGAAGCCGAGGTCGCCCGCGATGCGGCTCATCGAGACCGCGCCGAGCCCGTCGGCGTCGGCGACCGCGATCGCGGTGTCGACGATGCGCTCGATGCTCAGCTCGCGTTTCGGCCCACGCTGCGGCGCCTCCGCGACGCCCCAGCTGAGCGCGACCGCCCGGGGCAGCGCCTCCACGGCGTCGGCCTGGCCGCCCCCGTCCTCGACCATGTGCTGCCCCTTCCGGATCGGATGTTGACACCCATCCTAGAACTGTGTATCACTTAAACAATCGTGTGTGGCATAAACAGTTTGTCGCATACACAGATGACAGGACAGGAAAGGAGCCGCGCATGACGACAGCGGCGATCGAGGTCACGGGGCTGCGCAAGGCCTTCGGCAAACAGACCGTCCTCGACGGCATCGATCTGCGGGTGGAGGCGGGAGCGGTCTTCGCCCTCCTCGGCCCGAACGGAGCGGGCAAGACGACGCTCATCTCCATCCTCACCACGCTCGTGCGCCCGGACGCCGGGACAGCGGCGATCTGCGGCCACGACATCGTCGCCGATCCCGAGGGGGTCAAACGGTCGCTCAGCCTCACCGGCCAGGCCGCGGCGGTCGACGGGGTGCTCAGCGGTGAGGAGAACCTCCGCATGATGGCGCGGCTCTCCGGTTTCGACGCCCGCGGCGCGAAAGCGCGGGCCGCCGAGCTCATCGAGCGCTTCGACCTCGCGACCGCGGCGCGCAAGCGCGTGGCGACCTACTCCGGCGGGATGCGGCGGAGGCTCGACCTGGCCCTCAGCCTCGTCGCGACCCCGCCGGTCATCGTCCTCGACGAGCCGACGACCGGACTCGACACCCGGAGCCGGCAGGCGCTGTGGGAGATCATCCTCGACCTCTCCGCGCAGGGCACCACCGTCCTCCTCACGACGCAGTACCTGGAGGAGGCCGACCGGCTCGCCGGCCGCATCGCCGTCCTCGACCGCGGCGCGATCGTCGCCGAGGGCAGCGCCGCCGAGCTGAAGGCGCGGGTCGGGGGAGAGGTGGTCGAGCTGCGCGCCCCCGACGACTCCGTCGTCCGCGAGGTCCCGACCGACGGCAGTCTCGCCGCCCTGCGCGCCGCCATCGACGAGCTCGAAGCCGACGAGCTCGCCGCCGCCGGAGTGCCCGGCGCGACCATCGGCATCCGCCGACCGACGCTCGACGACGCCTTCCTCGCGCTCACCTCGTCCAGCACCGCATCCACCCCTCAGGAGGCCCTCCGATGACCGCTCTCGCCCCCACGACCGTCTCCGGCCTCGCGCGGCCGGACCGCACCCCGTCGCCGCTCGCCGCCACCGCGGTCTTCGTCGGCCGCAGCGTCCGCCACTCCCTCCGCAACGTCGAGGCGCTCACGATGGCGGTCATGCTGCCGGTGATGCTGATGCTGCTCTTCACCTTCGTGTTCGGCGGGGCGCTCGACAGCACCGGCGACTACGTCGACTACGTCGTGCCCGGCATCGTCCTGCTCTGCGCGGGGTTCGGCGCGTCGAGCACCGCTGTCGACGTCGCGGACGACCTCGGCAACGGCATCGTGGACCGCTTCCGCACGATGCCGCTGCGCGCGAGCGGCGTGATCACCGGGCATGTCGTGGCGAGCCTGCTGCGCAACCTCTTCGCCACCGCCGTCGTGATCGGGGTCGCCCTGCTCGTGGGCTTCCGGCCCACCGCCTCGCCGCTGCAGTGGGCGGCCGCGCTCGGCGTCGTCGCGCTGTTCATCCTCGCGATCACCTGGCTCTACGCGGCCATCGGCATCGCCGCGAACAGCCCGGCCGCCGCGAGCGGCTACGGCTTCGCCCTGCTGTTCCTGCCCTACCTGTCGAGCGCGTTCGTCCCCACCGAGACGATGCCGACCTGGCTGCAGTGGATCGCCGAGAACCAGCCGATCACCCCGATCATCGAGACGATCCGCGCCTTCCTCTTCGGGCGTGAACCGGGCGGCGACCTGTGGTGGGCGCTCGGCTGGTGCGCGCTGATCATCGTCGGCGCGTACCTCTGGGCCGCCTGGCTGTTCCGGCGCAGCGCGGGGAGGCGCTGACCGGGGAGGCGCCGACCGGGGAGGCGCTGACCGGTCGGGGCTAGCGGTCCCGCTCGGCGAAGGCGTGGAGGGCGGCGACCATCGCCTCGGTGTCGAACGAGCCGTCCTCCCGCTTCGTCAGGCGGTGGGCGTGCATCCCCGCCTCCCGCGCCCCCTCGACGTTCGCGAGGGAGTCGTCGAACAGGATGGCGTCCTCCGGCCGCACGCCGAACCGCCCGAGCGCCCGCGTGTAGATGCGGCGCTCGGGCTTGCGCGCGCCCAGCACCGCCGAGACGAGGTCGTTGTCCTGCAGCACGTCGACGATCTCGGGCGTCAGCACCGGCAGCGAGTCCTTGAACGGGATCGGGTTGTTCGACAGCAGCGACACCGTCCCGAGCGTCGCGGCCTCGTGCAGGGCGGCGATGGAGCCCGGGATGGGCGTCATGGCGGCCTTCCGCGCCTCCTGCCACTGCTCCAGCGTGAGCTTCGCCCCGGTGACGTCGGCGAACGCCTCGAGGTACTCCTCGCTGGTCGCGTACTCGCCGATCTCGGCCGCCCGCTCGAAGCCGCCGGCCCACCAGGTGGACGCCAGCCGGTACTGACTGACCCCGCCCAGCTGCGCGAGCCGCGGCAGGCGCATGTGGAAGTCGTAGTCGTAGAGCGTCTTGTCGCAGTCGAAGAAGTAGACATCCATCCCCACCAGTATCGACCGTGCGGCTGGGGAACCGATCCCTGGCGCAGGAGGCGCGAAGGTGCCGCGGCTATCATTGGGGGCGTCATGGCTCCCATCTACGACTGCTCGGTCGACTCCGAGCTCCTCTCCGGCATGCGTCTGGCCCGTGCGGCGATCGGGCGCGGCGAGCTCGTCGTCATCCCCACGGACACCGTCTACGGCGTCGCTGCAGACGCCTTCTCTCCTGCCGCGGTGCAGCGGCTGCTCGATGCGAAGGGACGCGGGCGCCAGTCGCCGCCGCCCGTGCTCGTCCCGGGCATCCCCACTCTCGCCGCGCTGGCGGAGTCGGTGCCGCCCGAGGTCGAGAGGCTCGTCGCCGAGTTCTGGCCGGGCGGCCTGACCATCGTGCTGCCGGCCGCGCCCTCCCTCGTGTGGGACCTGGGCGAGACGCGCGGCACCGTCGCGCTCCGCATGCCGCAGGACACCATCGCGCTGGAACTGCTCTCCGAGACCGGCCCGCTCGCCGTCTCCTCGGCCAACCTCACCGGCCGTCCCGCCGCGCGCACCGCGGCCGAAGCCGAGGCGATGCTGGGCGACTCGGTCTCCGTCTACCTCGACGGGGGAGAGGCGGGCTCGGCCTACGAGCGCGTCGAGGGCAAGGACTCCTCGTCGACCATCGTCGACGCGACCGCGCTCGCGTCGGGCTCCGGACCGCTGCGCATCCTCCGCCACGGCGTGATCTCCGCGCAGCGGCTGCGCGAGGTGGTCGGCGACGCCCTCCCGGAGGAGCCGGCAGAGACCCGCTCGGGCACCTGACGTGACCCTCCTCCTCGCGCTCGCCCTCATCTCGGCCGTCATCACGTTCGGGATGTCTCTCGTCGTCTGGAAGCTGGCGCTCAAGTACCGGCTCTACCCGGCGGTCAGGGCGCGGGATGTGCACACCAGGCCGACGCCGCGCCTCGGCGGGATCGCGATGTTCCTCGGCATCCTCGTCGCGTTCGGCGTCTCCTGGCTGCTGTCGAGCCAGTTCGGGGTGCTGTCGCTGATCTTCTCCGACTCCGGGCCGATCCTCGCGATCCTCGGGGCGGCCCTCCTGATCGTCGTGATCGGCGTCGCCGACGACATCTGGGACCTCGACTGGATGACCAAGCTCGCCGGCCAGTTCGTGGCCGCCGGGCTCGTGGCCTGGCTCGGCGTGCAGATCTACTCGCTGCCGATCGGCGGCCTCACGGTCGGGTCTCCCGTGATGAGCATCGTGCTCACGCTGTTCGCGATCGTCCTCGTGATGAACGCGATCAACTTCATCGACGGCCTGGACGGCCTGGTCGCGGGCGTGGCGCTGATCGCCAACGGCACGTTCCTCATCTACACCTATCTGCTGCAGCGCGAGATCAGCCCGACCAACTACTTCAGCCTCGCGGGCGTCATCGCCGCGATCCTCGTCGGCGCGTGCGCGGGCTTCCTGCCGCTCAACTGGCACCCGGCGAAGATGTTCATGGGCGACGCGGGCGCGCTGCTCATCGGCCTGCTGATGGCGACCTCCGCCATCTCCGTGACCGGCACGATCAACCCGGAGACGTTGCAGACCCTCGGCCGCTCGTCGCTGGTCCCGGCGTTCATCCCGATCATCCTGCCGTTCGCCGTGCTCGTCGTGCCGCTGCTCGACTTCAGCCTCGCGGTGATCAGGAGGCTGCGCGCGGGCAAGTCGCCGTTCAGCGCCGACCGCAAGCACCTCCACCACCGCCTGCTCGACATGGGGCACACCCACCTGCACGCGGTCCTCATCTTCTACGCGTGGACCGCCGTGCTCTCGATCGGCTGCCTGCTGTTCTTCTTCGACCCGTACTGGATGGCGATCGTCTTCGTCGCCGTCGGCCTGGTCATCTGCACCGCCGTCACCCTCGCCCCGCTGAGCCGCCGCAAGGCCAACGAGGCCGCCGCCGAGCTGGCACCCGCCGGGACGAAGGAGGCCGCGGAGACCGCGCGCTACGACGCCCTCGACGCCGCCAGCGAGGGGCACCGGCCCGCCGTGCAGCCCGTCGTCGTCAGCACGGCACCCGTCCCCACCGCCCCGCCCGCACCAGCAGACACCGAGGAGAACCGATGACCGACCACCAGGACGGCGCCCCCGCCCCGGCGGCGGGCCCCCCCCCCCCCCCGCCCCCCACCCCCCCCGGGCGGCCGGGGGGGCACCAGATCGCCCGCCACCTGGGCCGGCG
>NZ_JBPGXM010000042.1:0-25286 GCF_056755495.1 Leifsonia sp. KNZ12-8B | reverse complement strand
GCCCGCGCCGACACCGCCCGCCCCGACACCGCTCTGGCCGACGCCCCCGTCGTCGTCGCCCTGCGCGAGCGGGTGGATGCCGTCCCGGCTCCGCTGCGGACCGGCGCGCTCGACGCCCTCCGCGCCGGCACCGCGGCCACCGCCATGATCGTCGGGGTCGCCGCGCTCATCCTCGCGCTCCTGATCTTCGGCAACTACGGCTCGATCATCAGCCTCTACGAGCAGTTGCAGACCGGTGTGGTCGGCGGCATCGCGCTCACCCTCGGCCAGCTGGCGTTCCTCCCGAACCTCGTGATCTGGCTGGCGTCGTGGCTGGTCGGGCCCGGCTTCGCCATCGGCACCGGCTCGTCGGTGAGCCCGATCGGCACCGAGCTCGGACCGCTGCCCGGCCTGCCGCTGTTCGGCGTCATCCCGTCGGGCGGCTTCAGCTTCGGCCTGGTGGGCGTGCTCGTCCCGCTGCTCGCCGGTTTCGTCGCAGCCGTACTGCTGCGCTCCCGCGGCGGCGCTGCGCAGGGAGGGCTGCGCACGCTCTTCCTGACCGCCCTCGGCATCGGTATCGTGGCGGGCATCGAACTGGGCCTGCTCGCCTGGTGGTCCTCCGGCTCCGTCGGTCCCGGGAGGCTGCACGACGTCGGCCCGAACCCCTGGCTCGTCGGTCTGCTCGCCACCGCGGAGGTCGCCGTGGCCGCCGCCATCGGATCGGTGACAGGAGGCCGCCGCACGCGATGAACGCCCACCGCCGCCTCCCGCTGCAGCTGCGCCGATTGAACCTGCGCAAGCGCTCGACCGAGGCGCAGCAGCTCGTGGAGAGCCCCTCCGCCGACCTGCAGGACTTCCTCGTCGCGCTGGGCAGCGCGCTGCTGTCGGTCGGGACGGCGGTCACCGACATCCAGAGCACGCTCAAGCGCGTCGCGGTCGCGCTCGGCTCGCCCAATGCGACGCTCATCGTGTTCCCCACGCTGATCTTCGTGGGGCTCCCCGGCGAGCAGGAGACCCGCTTCGAGGTCGCGGAGCCGCTCGGCGGCGAGGTGCGCTTCGACCGTGCAGCCCGCATCTACCGCGTGGTCGACCAGGCGCTCGCCGGGCGCATCACCGCGGCGCAGGGCAAGCAGGACATCCGGCAGCTCACCGCGGCGCCTCCGCGCTTCCCGTTCGTCGTCCGGGTGATCGGGCACGGGATCGCCTCGGGCGGTGTCGCCCTCGTGCTCCTCGGCGCGGACGCGCTGAGCCTGCTGTACGCGTTCATCCTGGGGCTGCTGGTGGGGGTCGCGAAGCTCGTGATCCGGCCGGGCACCTACGCCGCGATCCTCCTGCCGGTCGCCACCGCCTTCGCGCTCGCCGTCATCGTGTTCTCGCTGGCCAGGACGGTCGTCGTGGCCGAGCCCCTCCAGGTGCTCATCCCGCCGTTGGTGACGCTCCTGCCGGGCGCCGTGCTGACGACCGGCGTGCAGGAGCTCGCGGCGGGGGACATGGTCGCCGGGTCCAGCCGACTGGTCTCGGGGATCGCGCAGCTGCTCTTCCTCGCGTTCGGCATCCTCGCGGCGCTCGCCGTGACCGGGACGCCCGCCACGACCGCGCTGCAGGCCAGCCAGCCGGCGCTCGGGGCGTTCCAGCCCTGGGTCGGCGTCGTGCTGTTCTCGGCCGGCGTCTTCCTCTACTACTGCGGACCCCGCCGCTCGGTGTACTACCTGACGGCGGTGCTGTTGGTCGCGTACGGCGGGCAGGTGCTCGGCGCCCTGCTCACCGGGAGCGTGTTCAGCGGCTTCGTCGGCGCCGTCGCCCTCACCGTGGTCGCCTACCTCGTGCAGTCGCTGCCAGGCGCTCCGCCCGCGGTCGTGTGCTTCCTCCCCGCCTTCTGGCTGCTCGTGCCAGGGGCGACCGGGCTCATCCGGCTGGCGCAGGGGGCGACGGGAGCCGATTTCGACGCGAGCAGCGTCACCAACCTGCTCGGCTCCATCCTCTCCATCGCGCTCGGCGTGCTCGTCGGCACGGCGCTGTACCGGCAGCTGTACACGATCGCTCCGGCCAGGTGGAGGCTGCGGCTGGTCTGATCGCGGGCCCGGGCCATCCTGCTCCCCGCTAGGCTTGTCGGGTGCTCTCGATTGTCGTGCTGATCTCCGGCGGAGGCTCCAATCTGCGCGCGCTGCTGGAGGCGGCGGAGGATGCGGAGTTCCCCGCCCGTGTCATCGCGGTCGGCGCCGACCGTGACGCCGAGGGGCTCGCGCACGCGGAGGAGTTCGGCATCCCGTCGTTCACCGTCCCGTTCACGTCGTTCACGAGCCGCGAGGAGTGGGGCGACGCCCTGCTGGAGCAGCTGCGGCAGTGGCAGCCCGACCTCGTGATCCTGTCCGGCTTCATGCGGCTGGTCCCGCCGCGCGTGGTCGCCGAGTACTCGCCCTTCCTGATCAACACGCACCCGGCCTACCTGCCCGAGTTCCCCGGCGCCCACGGCGTGCGGGACGCACTCGCCGCCGGGGTCACCCAGACCGGTGCGAGCCTCATCGTGGTCGACGACGGCGTCGACGCGGGGCCGATCATCAGCCAGGAGCGCATCCCGATCCACCCCGGCGACTCGGAGGCCAGCCTCCACGAGCGCATCAAGCCCGTCGAGCGGCGCCTGCTGGTGCAGGCCGTCCTCGACATCGCCAACGGCCACATCGACCTCAAGGAGCTGTCCCGAGCATGAGCGGACCCCGTCACGACGCCAGCCTGTACCGCGAGCGCGACCTCGTCCCGATCCGCCGGGCGCTGATCTCGGTCAGCGACAAGACCGGCCTCCTCGACCTCGCGAAGGCCCTGGCGGACGCCGGCGTCGAGCTGGTGTCCACGGGCTCCACCGCGCAGACCATCCGCGACGCCGGCTACGCCGTGACCGACGTCGCGAGCGTCACCGGCTTCCCCGAGTCGCTCGACGGCCGCGTGAAGACGCTGCACCCGGCCATCCACTCCGGCCTGCTCGCCGACCTGCGGCTGGCCTCGCACGAGGAGCAGCTCAAGGAGCTCGGCATCGAGCCGTTCGAGCTCGTCGTCGTGAACCTGTACCCGTTCGTCGAGACCGTCGCCTCGGGCGCGGTCGGCAACGACGTGGTCGAGCAGATCGACATCGGCGGGCCCGCGATGGTCCGCGCCTCGGCGAAGAACCACGCCAACGTCGCGATCGTCGTCTCGCCCGCCGACTACCCGGCGATCGTGGCGGCGGTGGAGGCCGGGGGCACGACGTTCGACCAGCGCCGCGAGCTCGCCTCCCGCGCCTTCGCCCACACCGCCGCGTACGACGGCGCGGTCGCGGCCTGGTTCGCCGGGGAGGCGCCCAGCACCGACGACTTCGCCGAGCGCTTCGAGGTGCGCGCCGAGCTGCTGCACACGCTCCGCTACGGCGAGAACGCGCACCAGAAGGCCGCTCTGTACGCCGACCCCACCGGCCGCGGCATCGCGCAGGCGACCCAGCTCGGCGGCAAGGAGATGTCGTACAACAACTACGTGGACGCCGACGCGGCCCTCCGCAGTGCGTATGACTTCACCGAGCCGGCGGTCGCGATCATCAAGCACGCCAACCCGTGCGGCATCGCCGTCGCCGACGACATCGCCGAGGCGCATCGCAAGGCGCATGAGTGCGACCCGGTCTCGGCCTACGGCGGCGTCATCGCGGCCAACCGCACGGTGACGCTCGCGATGGCCGAGACGGTCAAGGGCATCTTCACCGAGGTGCTCATCGCCCCCGGCTTCGAGCCGGAGGCGCTGGAGCTGCTGCAGACCAAGAAGAACCTCCGCATCCTCCAGCTGCCGGAGGGCTACACCCGCTCGCGCGCGGAGTTCCGGCAGATCTCGGGCGGCGTGCTCGTGCAGGACGCCGACCGGTTCGATGAGTTCTCCTCCGCCGGGTGGACGCTCGTGTCGGGCGAGGAGGCGGACGCCGCCACCCGCGCCGACCTCGAATTCGCCTGGAAGGCGTGCCGCGCGGTCAAGTCGAACGCGATCCTGCTCGCCTCGGGCGGCGCCTCCGTCGGCGTCGGCATGGGCCAGGTCAACCGCGTCGACTCGTGCAACCTCGCGGTGAGCCGGGCGGGCGACCGCGCGGCCGGGTCGGTGGCGGCCTCCGACGCGTTCTTCCCGTTCGCCGACGGCCCGGAGATCCTGATCGCGGCGGGCGTGAAGGCCATCGTGCAGCCGGGAGGCTCCATCCGCGACGAGGACGTCATCGCCGCGGCGAAGGCGGCGGGGGTGACCATGTACTTCACGGGCGAGCGCCACTTCTTCCACTGATCGGGTGCGCCACGGCCGCGGATGATTGCGGCCGCCCCGCGGGCGCGGGAGAATGGACGGCGGTCCACAAGACCGCCCATTCGACCGCGATCCCACGAGGAGAGACACCGATGTCCGTCCTGCCCGCCGACCTGGCCCCGTTCACCGCAGCAGACCTGCCGCACGAGACGCTCCAGGTGGTGAGGGGGAGGCGGAGCGGCCTCACGATCAGCATCGCGGTCCACTCCACCGTGCTCGGCCAGGCGCTCGGCGGCTGCCGGGTGTGGTCGTACGACTCCTGGGGCGAGGCGGTCGCCGACTCCCTGCGCCTCGCTGAGGGGATGACGCTCAAGAACGCGGCCGCGGGTCTGAACCGCGGCGGCGGCAAGACCGTCATCTACGTGCCCCGCGGGCACGTCCTCAGCGCGACCGCGCGTTACGAGGCGATGCTCGATCTGGGTGACGCGATCGAGTCGCTCGGCGGCAGCTACATGACCGCGGAGGATGTCGGCACGAGCGCCGAGGACATGGCCGTCGTCGCCTCGCGCACCGCCCACGTCTGCGGCCTCCCGTCGTCCGCCGGCGGCGTCGGCGAGCCCAGCGACGCGACCGCCGCCGGCGTCTACGCCGGACTGCTGGCCACGCTCGAGCGCGCCACCGGGAGTCGTTCGGTCGCGGGCAGCCGGGTGACCGTGCTGGGGCTCGGCCACGTCGGCTCGCTGATCGCGATGCGCCTCGCGAGCGAGGGCGCCCGCCTCACCGTCACCGACGTGAACCCCGCCAAGCGCGCGCTGGCCGACGCGATCGGCGCGAAGTGGGTCGAGCCGGAGGAGGCGCACCGCGTCGAGGGCGACCTGTTCGTCCCGGCCGGCGTCGGCGGAGCGCTCACCGCCCGGGTGATCGACGAGCTGCGCGTGAAGGCCGTGGTCGGCCCCGCGAACAACCAGCTCGCCGAGCGATCCGGCGCCGAGCAGCTGGCCGCCCGCGGCATCCTGTGGGCGCCCGACTTCGTCGTGAACGCCGGCGGCGTCATCTTCCTCGACCTGATGAGCGGCGACCGCCCATCGGCCGAGGTCGTGCAGGAGCGCATCGAGCGCATCGGCGACACCGTCTCGGACGTCTTCGCGGCCGCTGCGTCGCGCGGCGTCACCACGCTGGAGGCGGCGGAGGAGCTCGCCATGGCCCGCCTGCGCGAGCCAGCGAACGCATAGAAACGCTCCGCTAGGGTTGGTTCTCATGACGTCTTCGTGGGGCCGCCGGCTCGTCGCTTCCCTGGTGTCCGCCGTCGCGGTCGCCGCCATCTCGCTCGTCGTCTCGGTGGTGGTGCTGCTCGTCGCCAACCAGCTGGCGGCCGGCGCCCTGCTGACGGCCACCCAGTACATGAGCTTCAACGCGCTGGTCGCGCTGATCCTCGCGTTCGCGGCGGCGATGCTCGGCGGCCTCGACCGGCGCTGGATCGCCGTCGTCAGCGGCCTCCTCGTCGGGCTGGTGAGCGTCGTCCTCGGCGCGCCGCTGCTCTACCTGAGCCTCGGCGCGCAGCTGAACGCGCAGACCTGGTCGCTGGTATGGCAGTCGCTGATCAGCCTCAACCTGCCGTTCTGGCTGGCCGTCGCCGTCGTCGTGCCCACGGCCGGGTACGCGGTCTACCACGTGATCGCGGGCGGCCAGGGCGGCGCCCGCGGCGTGACCGGCCGCAAGGTCGCGCTGGTGCGCATCCCGGCGGGCAACCTGGCCGAGGGGCTCGTCACCCACATCGAGCGCGAGTCGATCGACGCCGAGCTCGCCGACAAGCAGTGGGACGGCTACGTCGCCGCGCTCGCCGAGCACGGCTGGCGCACGGTCGAGGTGGCGAGCGCCGACGACCTGGCCGACTCCGTCTTCGTGGAGGACACCGCGGTCGTCTTCGGCGACACGGCCGTGATCACCCGCCCCGGCGCCGACTCCCGCAAGCCGGAGACCGCCGGCACCGAGGCCGCGCTGCGCGCCCAGGGCCTCCACCTGGAGCGCATCGAGGAGCCGGGCACGCTCGAGGGCGGCGACGTCCTCAAGATCGGCTCGACCGTGTACGTCGGCCGCGGCGGACGCACCAACGCGGAGGGCATCCGCCAGCTCCGCGCGCTGGTCGCGCCGCTCGGCTACACCGTGGTCGGGGTCCCGGTCACGAAGGCCCTCCACCTCAAGACCGCCGTCACCGCGCTGCCCGACGGCACGGTCATCGGCTACGAGCCGCTCGTCGACGAGCCGCGCCTGTTCGAGCGCTTCCTGCCCGTCCCGGAGGCGCACGGCACCGCGGTGGTCGTCCTCGACGACGAGACCGTGCTGATGTCGGCCTCGGCGCCGCAGTCGATCGCGCTGATCGAGGATCTCGGCTACACCGTCGTCCCGGTCGAGATCTCGGAGTTCGAGAAGCTCGAGGGCTGCGTCACCTGTCTGTCGATCCGGGTGCGCTGACCGTCGAGGGGAGCGCGCACCAGCCCGCGGTGAGCGCTGCCGCGATGCCGGCGACCAGCCAGCCGAGCGCGTAGCCGCCGAGCGACGCGACGAGGATGATCGCGGCGGTCCCGAGCGCCGTGCCGACCTGGGCGCCGGTGTTCAGGATGCCGCTCGCGCTGCCCATGAGCCGCTCGGGGACGGTGGTCCCGATCGTGGTCGCCGCCACCGAGGCCAGACCGAGGCCCGCACCCGACAGCGCGACGCCGGTGAGCACGCCCCACCAGCTCCCGGCGGTGGTCGCGAGCACGAACTGCCCGGCGGCGATCGTGCCGAGCCCGAGGGCCGCGAGGCGATGCGGGGTCAGCCGGGCGAAGACGGTGCCGGTGGAGGCGGAGGTGAGCACGACCGCCACGCTCAGCGCCATGAGCGTGAGCCCGCTCGCGACAGGGCCGATCCGCAGCTCATCCTGCAGGTAGAGCGCAGCGAGGACGGCCGACGAGCTCGTCGTCGCCGTGTTGGCGAACGAGAGCCCGGTACCCTGCCGCAGCGGGCTCGACGCGAACGCCTCGCGCGGGATGAGCGGATGCGCGGCGGTCCGCAGCCGCAGGGCCAGCAGCGCGGCGAAGCCGGCCCCGACGGCGACGGCGACCGCGCCGAGGAGACGGGTGGCAGGCGATTCCAACAGTGCGGCACCGACGATCACCGCCATCACCCCGGCGATCAGGAGGGCCGCGCCCAGCAGGTCGAGCGGCACGCGTTCCAGCGGCGCCCGCGACGCCGGCACACGGCTCGCCACCCCGGCGAACAATGCGACGGCGAGCGGGACGTTGAACCAGAAGACCGCCGGCCAGCCGGCCGCCTGCACGAGCAGCCCTCCGACCAGGAAGCCGGACGCGCCCGCCGCCGCGCCCGTCGCGCTCCAGGCCGCGACCGCCCGCCGGCGTGCCGCACCCTCCGGGGCGGCGTCGAGCAGGAGCTTCAGCGCCGACGGCACCGAGATCGCCGCCGCCGCGCCCTGCAGCGCCCGTGATGCGAGCACGACGGCCAGGGCGCCGGTCCCCATCAGCCCGGCCAGCGCGCCGAGGAGCGACACCGAGCCGAAGGAGGCGATCCCGACGAGGAGGATGCGCCGGTGCCCGTACCGGTCGCCGAGCCGGGCTCCGAGGATCAGCAGGCCGCCGAAGAACATCGCATAGACGGTCGCGAGCGGTCCCGCCGCCGAGGCGTCGGCGCCGACGCCGTCGAGGATCGCGGGGATGGCGGTCGTGGCACTCGTGACGACCAGCACATCGACGAACTGCACCAGGCACAGGACGGGGACGGCTCCACGGCGCATGCGCGCCAGAGTACGCGCGCCGATGCCCCCGGGAAAAAACTCTTGCGGTCCACGCGAACCTGGCAATATCCTGTAGGGCTGCCTTGTCGCAGCGGCCCACGCACACCGAGGACTGGAGGACGCCATGGTCACGATCGAGATCACCCGAACCGTCGGTGTCTTCGCGCTCGCCGGAGTGAGCGGCCGCCCGCGCATCGGATCGGAGCCGGCCTCCGCCCGGTAGGTCCCCGGAGGCGCATCCGCCTCCGCAGCGCACCGGGCCTCCGCCCGGCACCGTCTCGCCCGTCGCACCGGCGACCCGTCGCGCCCTCGCGCGCCCGGCCGTCGCCGTCCCCGCAGCACACGCACGCAACGCACGCCGTCATGCAGAAGAAGAGAAGACGCATCCATGTCCATCGCTGAACAGTCTCAGCACCCGTCCACCCCCGATCGTCACGAGGCCGCGCCCGCCAAGCGCGCCGGCACCGTCCGCACGCTGCTGCGCATCCTGCCCTTCGCCCGGTCGGCCGCGCCGCGCATCCTGCTCGGGATGGTGGCCGCGCTGCTGGCGAGCCTGGTCGCGCTCAGCATCCCGCAGGTGCTGCGCTGGCTGGTCGACGGCCCGCTGTCGACCGGTGACCCGTCCGCGGTGTGGCCGGCCGCGCTCCTCGTCGTCGGCCTGGGCGCCGCCGAGGCCGTGTTCATCTCGCTGCGCCGCTGGTTCGTCCTCACGCCAGGCACCCGGGTGGAGGCGACGATGCGCAACGCGCTCTACGCCCAGCTCCAGGACCTCCCCGTCGCGTTCCACGACCGCTGGCCGAGCGGCCAGCTGCTGTCGCGCGCCGTCAGCGACCTCGGCATGATCAGGCGCTGGCTGTCGTTCGGCATCGTGCTGCTGGTGGTCAACGTCGTCACGATCGTCGTCGGCTTCGCCATCCTGATCGGCTGGAACGGATGGCTCGGCCTGATCTTCCTGGTGCTGTCGGTGCCGCTGTGGATCTACGGCTTCGTCTTCGAGAAGAAGTACTCGATCGTCGCCCGGCGCAGCCAGGACCAGGCGGGCGACCTGGCGACGGCCGTGGAGGAGGCGGTGCACGGCATCCGCGTGCTCAAGGCCTTCGGGCGCGGCAAGCACGCGCTGCGCAAGTTCGAGTCGCAGGCCGAGCAGCTGCGCGGCACCGAGATCGAGAAGGCGAAGGCCATCGCCGGCATCTGGCTGTGGCTGCTGATGGTCCCGGACATCGCGTTCGGCGTCTGCCTGGTGCTCGGCGTCTGGCTCGCCGCGCAGGGCCAGCTGTCGGTCGGCGAGCTGGTGGCGTTCTTCGCCACCGCCACGGTGCTGCGGTTCCCGATCGAGTCGATCGGCTTCCTGCTCTCGATGACGTTCGACACCCGCACGGCGGCCGACCGCTACTTCGAGGTGATGGACGAGGTCAACGCGATCACCGACCCGGCCGAGCCCAAGACCATCGCCGACCCGAAGGGCGAGCTCGTCTTCGACGACGTGCACTTCCGGTACCAGGACTCGCCGGAACGGTTCCCCGACCTGATCGACGGCGTCACGCTGACCGTGCGGCCGGGGGAGACCATGGCGCTCGTCGGGCTCACCGGCAGCGGCAAGTCCACGCTCACGGCGCTCACCACCCGTCTGTACGACGTGACGGGCGGAGCCGTGAAGGTCGACGGCGTCGACGTGCGCGACCTCACCCGGTACGACCTCCGCAAGGCCATCGCGATGGCGTTCGAGGACGCGACGCTGTTCTCGGCGTCGGTCCGCGACAACGTGCTGCTGGGCCGCGACGACCTCGACCCCGCCTCGGAGGAGGCGGAGCGGGTGCTCGCCGAGGCGCTGGAGGTCGCGCAGGCGGGCTTCGTGTACGACCTGCCGCAGGGTGTCGAGACCACCGTCGGCGAGGAGGGGCTCAGCCTCTCCGGCGGCCAGCGGCAGCGCCTGGCGCTGGCCCGTGCGGTCGCCGCGAACCCGAGCATCCTCGTGCTCGACGATCCGCTGTCGGCGCTCGACGTCGACACCGAGGCGCTGGTGGAGGCCGCCCTCCGCCGGGTGCTCGCGTCGACCACCGCGCTGATCGTGGCGCACCGCCCCTCCACGGTCACGCTCGCCGACCGGGTCGCGCTGCTGGAGGACGGCCGCGTCACCGCGGTCGGCACCCACCACGACCTGCTCGCCGCGAACGAGCACTACCGGTTCGTCATCTCGAGCCTCGAGGACGAACAGAACGAAGAACTGATGCAGGAGGTGAACCTGTGACCACCGCGACCGTCCAAGGTGTCGAAGGCGAGGAGCGCGACGACCTCAGCCGGGAGGAGAGCCGCCAGGTGCGGCGACGTTCGCTGCGCCTGCTCGGCTCGCTGCTGCGTCCGCTGCGGCTGCGGCTGCTGCTGACCGCGGTCGTCGTCATCGTGAGCACCGCCGGCCAGGTCGCCGGGCCGGCGATCATCGCGTTCGGCATCGACAACGGCCTCCCGGCCCTGCTCGAGCAGAACTGGTTCCCGCTGGCCGCCGCCGGTGTCGCGTACCTCCTCACCGGCATCATCGGCGCTGTGCTGATCGCCTGGTACACGGTGCTGAGCGCGCGCATCAGTCAGGCCATCCTGCTCGACCTGCGCAAGCGCGTCTTCCTGCACACGCAGAAGCTGTCGCTGGAGTTCCACGAGTCGTACACGTCCGGCCGCATCATCTCGCGCCAGACCAGCGACCTCGACTCCATCCGCGAGCTGCTCGACTCGGGCATCAACCAGCTGGTGCAGGGCTTCCTGTACATGCTGTTCATCGCGATCGCGCTGTTCTCGATCGACTGGATCAGCGGCGTGGTGCTGGTGGCGTCGCTGGTGCCGCTGTACCTCCTGACGCGCTGGTTCCAGAAGCGGTCGCAGGTGCTCTTCCGCATCTCGCGGGTGGCGTCGGCGAAGCTGATCGTGCACTTCGTGGAGACCATGACCGGCATCCGCGCGGTGAAGGCGTTCCGCAAGGAGAAGCGCAACGAGAAGGAGTTCGGCGGCCTCGTCGAGGAGTACCGCGACGTCAACGCCCGCGTCATCCAGCTGTTCGGGATCTTCGACCCCGGACTGGTGATGATCGGCAACGTGACCGTCGGCGTGGTGCTGCTCGTCGGCGGCTTCCGGGTGGCCGACGGCCAGCTGGCCATCGGCGTGCTGCTCGCCGTGCTCCTGTACACGCGCCGCTTCTTCGACCCGATGGAGGAGATGGCGATGTTCTACAACTCCTACCAGTCGGCTGCGGCCGCGCTCGAGAAGATCTCGGGCGTGCTGGAGGAGGAGCCGAGCGTCCCCGACCCGGTGCAGCCGGTCGACCTGTGGACCGCGCAGGGCCACGTGCGCTTCGACGACGTGACCTTCGCCTACCGCTCCGACCGGGTGGTGCTGCCGAAGTTCGACCTCGACATCCCCGCCGGGCAGACCATCGCGCTGGTCGGCTCGACGGGCGCAGGCAAGTCGACGCTCGCCAAGCTGATCTCGCGCTTCTACGACCCGACCGAGGGCCGGGTGACGCTCGACGACGTGGACCTGCGCGACCTCCATCCGAAGGACCTGCGCCGCGCCATCGTCATGGTGACGCAGGAGGCATACCTGTTCAGCGGGTCGGTGGCCGACAACATCGCGCTCGGCAAGCCGGACGCGACCCGCGAGGAGGTCGTGGCGGCGGCGGAGGCGGTCGGCGCCCACGAGTTCATCGCGGGCCTGCCGGACGGCTACGACACCGACGTGAACAAGCGCGGCGGCCGCGTGTCGGCGGGCCAGCGCCAGCTGATCTCGTTCGCGCGCGCCTTCCTGGCCGACCCGGCGGTGCTGATCCTGGACGAGGCGACGAGCTCGCTCGACATCCCGAGCGAGCGGCTGGTGCAGGAGGCGCTGCAGACGCTGCTCGCCGACCGCACGGCCGTGATCATCGCGCACCGTCTCTCCACGGTCGCGATCGCGGACCGTGTGCTGGTGATGGAGCACGGCCGCATCGTCGAGGACGGCACCCCGGCCGACCTGATCGCCGGCACCGGCCGCTTCGCGCAGCTGCACGCGGCGTGGCGGGACTCGCTGGTGTGACCCTCGCCCCCGCGGCGGCCGCCTCCCCGAAGCCGATGGGGTGGTGGCCGCCGCGGGCGCTCCGGCGGGATGGGGTCGAGTCAGTCCGCCGGTCCGCTCGTCCGGTTCATGGAGGGGTGGCCGGGCCCGCCGTGTCCGCCCCCGGATCGCCGGGGCGGTCCGTTCGGGTGGGCGGTTCGGGTCGCGGCGGGCCGGCTCCTCTCCTCGGTCCGGAACGTCGTGAGCTCATTGCTGAGCTTTGCTCAAAGCATGTGGCACGGCTGAGGCGCCCCGCATCCGGGGGGTCACCCGTTCCGAATGCGTGCTGGCACGGATGCTCGCCTCCCGAGCGCGGGCGATGATGACTGGCATGTGCCTCCGCGTTGTCATCGTCGACGACCATGCGCGGTTCCGCGCCCAGGCGGCCGAGCTCCTCGAGCTCGAGCGCTTCGCAGTCGTGGGCGACGCCGACACGGGGGCGGGCGGGGTCGAGCTGAGCCGCCGCCTGGCGCCCGACCTCGTCCTTCTCGACGTGGGCCTGCCCGACGCGGACGGGTTCGATCTGGTCCCCGCGATGCACGCCACCGGCGCCGCCGTGGTCCTGACCTCCAGCCGATCGTCGCGCGACTACGGCCATCGTGTCGCCGACAGCGGCGCGGAGGGCTTCATCGGCAAGGCCGACCTCACAGGAGACGCGCTGCGTTCGCTATTGACACGCACAGCTCCCTGCTAAGGTGAGCGCGTGGTCGCGGGAGAGAAGCCTTCCCGCCCGCTCCGGGTCGCGGTCGCCGACGACGCTGTTCTGCTGCGCGAGGGGATCGGTCAGCTCCTGCGCGCGGGCGGCGTCGATGTCGTCGCGTCCGTCGACACGGCCGAGCAGGTGCTCGCCGTCGTCGAGGACGACGGCACGATCGACGCCGTCGTGCTCGACATCCGCATGCCGCCAACCCACACCGACGAGGGCCTCCGTGCGCTCGAACAGCTCCGGGCCCGCGGCTCCGCCGTCGGCGTCCTGCTGCTCTCGATGTACACGACCGCCGCGTACGCGATCCGGGCGATGAGCGCCGGGAGCGGCACCGGCTACCTGCTCAAGGACCGCGTCGCCGACGGCGACACCCTCGTGAACGCCGTGCGCACTGTCGCACAGGGCGGCAGCGTCGTCGACCCCGAGGTGGTCCAGCTGCTCGTGTCCTCCCGGTCATCCGCCGAGAGTGTCGAGGCGCTGTCCGCGCGCGAGCTCGACGTGCTGCGCCTGATGGCCGAAGGGATGTCGAACGTCGGCATCGCGGCCGGGCTGCACCTCAGCCTCCGCACCGTCGAGTCGCACATCGGCCACATCATGGCCAAGCTCGGCGTGGAGGACTCCGCGGAGGGACACCGGCGCGTGCTCGCGGTCCTCCGCTTCCTGGGCCGGGACGGCTGAGCCGTGAACGCCGCGCGCGTCTGGCTCCGTGCGCTCGCCGTCACCGCCGCCGTGGCGTCGAACGTCCTCGCCCAGGTGGCGAGCGCGATGAGCGGCGACTACGGCCCGCGACCGGCCGGACTCGGCTGGGCCATCGTCTTCGTCGCGGTGGCCGTCGTGTACGTCGTCTGCGGCGTGGTGGCCTGGCGGATCGTCCGCAGCCCGGTCCCCGGTTGGCTGATGGTCGGCGCCGCGCTCTTCTGGTCGGCAGGGGCCTGGTACCCGCTGGCCCGCGAGCTCGGCGGGGTCTGGCCGGTGCTGGCCGGCGTGACCGACTTCTGGGCGGTGCTCGTGGGCGTGCTCGTGCTCTGCTACCCGACCGGGCGGCTGGCCTCGCGGTTCGACCGGGTCGTCGTGATCACGCTCGGCATCGCCTTCCTGCTCCGGTTCGCCGGGGTGCTGCTCGCGTCCTCGCCGCCGGCCGCCGAGTGCGGCTGCGCGCCCAACGCCTATGCGGTGCTGCCGAGCGCCGACGCCGACTACTGGTTCGGGGTCGGCTGGAGGCTCGCGGGCCTCGGCCTGATGCTCACGGTCGCGGCACGCCTCGCCGTGCGGTGGTTCACCAGTTCGCTCCCCGCCCGCCGCGTCTCGTTCGTGATGCCGCTCGCGCTCCTGCTCTGGTGCTACGGGACCGTGCAGGACTCCGTGAGCTTCGCCCTCGGCTGGGAGAGCGGCTGGCTGCAGTTCGTCCCGCCGGTGGCGATCGCGCTCATCCCGCCCGCGTTCGTCGGGGGAGTGCTCTATGCCAGGGGGCTGCGGTCGCGGGTCGCCGACCTCGTGATCGTGGCGCGCGACAAGGTCGACCGGGCGCTGTGGGAGTCCAGCCTCGCGCGCACGCTGCACGACAGCTCCCTGCGTGTGTTCTGGTGGGACGATCACGCCGGCCGTTACGAGACCAGCGACGGCACGCCGGTGGAGGATCTCCGCGGCGCCGCCCGCCCCGCGCGCACGCGGCCCGGCCGTTCGACGCTCCCCATCGACTCCGCCGACGGCCCGATCGCGCTCATCGAGCACGACGTGGCGCTCAGCCAGGACGACCGGCTGCTCGACGCGGTGTCCTCCGCGCTGCTGCTGTCCGTCGACAACGACCGGCTGCGGGGGAGGCTGGAGCAGACGATCCAGGAGCTGCGGGAGTCGCGGCTCCGCATCGTCGAGGAGGGCTACCTCGCGCGCCGGCAGCTGGAGCGCGACCTGCACGACGGGTCGCAGCAGCAGCTCGTGTCGCTCGCGATCAGCCTGCGCATCGCCACCGCGAAGGCCGAGGCGGCGGGCAACGGCGAGGTGGCCCGCGACCTGGAGCGCGCCTCCGCGCAGCTGGCCGACGCCCTGCGCGAGCTGCGCGAGCTGGCACGCGGCATCCACCCGACCGTGCTGACCGACGGCGACCTCCGCAGCGCCCTGGAGGAGCTGGCCCAGCGGGCGCACATGCCGGTGGAGGTGCGCGTCGACACCGGCGCGCGGCTCCCCGGGGTCGTCGAGGAGACGATCTACTTCTGCGTGTCCGAGTGCCTCACCAACGCGGCCAAGCACGCCGGCGCAGGCGCGTGCACCGTCTCGGTGGAGCGGACGGGCGACACGGTGTGCGTCGTCGTCGCCGACGACGGCCGCGGGGGAGCGCGGGTCGAGCCGGGCGGCGGTCTGGAGGGCGTGCGCGACCGGGTGGAGGCCGTTGGCGGCCGTGCCCAGGTCGCGTCGCCCGAGGGCGAGGGCACGCGGATCGAACTCGTCATCCCGCTCGGCGCGGCGCAGCAGGACGCGGACGCCGACCGCGAGCCGACGGACTCCCGCGAGGCTGAGTCGCGCTAGAGGGTCAGCCCTTCGCCGGCATCGCGGCGTACGTCTGGTTGCCGATCACGAACGCCGACCAGCCGCCCGGGCAGCTCACGCCCTTGGCGGGCAGTCCCTCGATCGGCCACCAGCTGTCCTGGATCGCGGGCTTCGGGATGGCGGCCTCGGCCGTGCAGGTGCCGTCCTTGAAGTGCTTGGCCGACGTGTAGGTCAGGATCGCGGCGCCGGACTCGGTGTCCCAGTCGGCACGGATCACGGTGGCGTCCTCCGGCACGAAGGAGGGGGAGCCGAACGCCGACGTCTTCGCGGCGGTGAACTCCTTGGCCGAGTCGTAGATCTCCGCCTCCACGTGCGGCGTGAAGGCGGCCACCACCGAGCAGCCGGAGAGGCCGAGTGCGAGGGTGAGGGCGGTCGCGACGGCGCCGGCGGTGCGGATTCGGGGCACGGGGTCTCCTGTAGACGGGCGGGATGGACCTTGCCAGTCAACACCATCCGGCTGTGCGTGCCATCGGACCAGCGGATGATCCTGCGAAACGTTATCCTCTCGCGATCTGCCGCGGTGGCTCAGGCCGGATCGTGCCGGGCCAGCCGCAGGTCGACGCGGTACGCGGTGCGTACGCCGTCCGTGTGGAGGCCGCCCACGAGCGGTGTCCCCTCCGCGCGGTAGTGCTCCAGCGCGATGTGCTCGTGGCCGCTCGCGGGGTGCCCGCTCGCCCGGACGACGCGCCACCACGGCACCGCTGACCCGTAGTACGCCATCACCTGGCCGACCATCCGCGCGGCGCGCGAGCCGAGGGAGGCCGCCACGTCGCCGTAGGTCATCACCCGGCCGGGCGGGATGGAGTCGACGACCGCGAGCACGCGCTCGACGAACGAGTCGGCCCCGTCGGCGCCGGAGGCCTGGTCCTCGCCGGCGGCCTCGTCCTCGCCGGAGGCCTCAGAGCTCGAGGGCACCGATCGTCTCGCCGTACTGGGTCTCGCCGACCGGCTGGAAGCCGCTGCGCAGGAAGAACTGCTCCGGGCCGAGCTCGCCGGACTCCCAGATCACGTAGAGCCGCGCGTGCCCGCGCGTGCGGGCCTCGTCGGCCAGCGCGCGCACGGCGAAGGTTCCGATGCCGCGGCCCTGGTCGTCGGCGTCGACGTTGATCCGCCAGAGGATGGCCTTGAACTCCTCGTGCTCCGCGTCCGGGTTGAAGTCGCCCATGATGAAGCCGACGACCTCGTCCCCGTCGAGCACCACGCGCTGCCACGACGTCTTGGGGTCCGCCACGGCGGCAGCGGCCGAGTAGGAGACCGGAGCGATGAACTGCTCCTGGCCCGGCTTCAACGAGAGCGCGTTCGCCGCAACGACGTTCTTCGCGCTCAACTCTTCCAGTCTCAACTCAGCCATGACGAAAGGGTAACGTGCGCCGGGGACAGCCGCATAGGAGCGGCGGCCCGGCGTCAGCCGACGGCGGAATATCTCGACGTCGAGATATCTCCCGCGCTCCGGTAAGCTGTCGGAGGCTGAACCACGGCACACACCTCAGGAGAATCAGTGGACAAGATCAAGGTTGAAGGCACGGTCGTCGAGCTCGACGGCGACGAGATGACGCGAATCATCTGGAAGCTGATCAAGGACTCCCTCATCCACCCGTACCTCGATGTGAACCTCGAGTACTACGACCTCGGCATCGAGAAGCGCGACGAGACCGACGACCAGATCACGATCGACGCGGCCCACGCCATCCAGAAGCACGGCGTCGGCGTCAAGTGCGCGACCATCACGCCCGACGAGGCGCGCGTCGAGGAGTTCGGCCTGAAGAAGATGTGGAAGAGCCCGAACGGCACCATCCGCAACATCCTCGGCGGCGTCGTCTTCCGCGAGCCGATCATCATCTCGAACATCCCGCGGCTCGTCCCCGGCTGGAACAAGCCGATCGTCATCGGCCGTCACGCCTTCGGCGACCAGTACCGCGCCACCGACTTCGTGTTCGACGGCCCCGGCACCCTGAGCATCAGCTTCCAGCCGAACGACGGCGGCGAGGCCCAGTCGTTCGAGGTCTACCAGGCCCCGGGCGGCGGCGTCGCGATGGCGATGTACAACCAGGACGCGTCGATCCGCGACTTCGCCCGCGCCTCCTTCAACTACGGCCTGGACCGCAACTACCCGGTCTACCTGTCGACCAAGAACACCATCCTGAAGGCGTACGACGGCCGCTTCAAGGACCTCTTCCAGGAGGTCTTCGACGCCGAGTACAAGGAGAAGTTCGACGCAGCCGGCCTCACCTACGAGCACCGCCTGATCGACGACATGGTCGCCTCCAGCCTCAAGTGGGAGGGCGGCTACGTCTGGGCCTGCAAGAACTACGACGGCGACGTGCAGTCCGACACCGTCGCGCAGGGCTTCGGCTCGCTCGGCCTGATGACCTCCGTCCTGACCACCCCGGACGGCAGCGTCGTGGAGGCGGAGGCCGCGCACGGCACCGTCACCCGCCACTACCGCCAGCACCAGCAGGGCAAGGCGACCTCCACCAACCCGATCGCCTCGATCTTCGCCTGGACCCGCGGTCTCGCCCACCGCGGCAAGCTCGACGGCAACCAGGAGCTCATCGACTTCACTCACACCCTCGAGGACGTCGTGGTGAAGACGGTCGAGGAGGGCAAGATGACCAAGGACCTCGCCCTCCTGGTCGGCCCGGAGCAGGAGTTCCTGACCACCGAGCAGTTCCTCGACGCGATCAGCGAGAACCTCAAGACGCGCATGGGCGCGTAACCCTCGCGCACCAGCGCACGCGCGCGCACGAGAAGGGCCCGGCGGAGCGATCCGCCGGGCCCTTCGTCGCGCTCGGTCCCGGCTAGCGGCCGGCGAGCGAGCCGCCGATCCCTCCGACGCTGAAGTACCGGTTCAGCACGGCGAAGATGAGGATGGGCGGCAGCATCATGACGACGGCGACCGTCATCACCGGTCCCCAGTCCGTCTGGTTCTGCTGGAAGAACGTCTGCAGGCCGATCGGCAGCGTGTAGTTCTGCTCCGAGCGCAGGAAGACCACCGCGACCAGGTAGTCGTTCCACGAGACCAGGAACGAGAAGATCGCGGTGGATAGGATCCCGGGCAGCGAGTTGCGCAGCACGATCCGGACGAATCCGCCGAGCACCGAGGCGCCATCCATCCAGGCGGCCTCCTCTAGGGTGATCGGGATGGAGTCGAAGTAGGCGGCGAGCATCCACACCGCCACCGCGAGGGCGCCGCCGACGTAGAGGATGATGACGCCGCCGAGAGCGTCCACCAGGCCCAGCGCGGCGAACAGCACGAAGAGCGGGATGACGGCGGTGATGACCGGCAGCGACTGCACCACGAACAGCCCGAGCGAGAAGGAGGACACCAGTCGTCCCCGCCCTCGGGAGAGCACGTACCCCGCGGGCGCGGCCACCGCCACCGCGACGACGACGGTGACCAGACTGACCAGGAGGCTGTTGCCCAGCCAGCTGCCGATCTGCGTCTGCGAGAAGACCGTCCCGTAGTTCTCCAGCGTCATGCCCTGAGCATCGCTGCCGAAGGGCGGCTGCACCGACAGCAGCACGACGGCGAGCAGCGGGATCAGGGTGATGGCCGTGATGAGCGAGAGGGCCACGGTACGCCCCCAGCGCGCGGTTCGTCCGTCGGAGGCGGGCCGGGGCCGGGTGACTCGGCGGCCGGCGGTGAGTGCGGTCACGAGATGTCCACCTTTCTGATCTGGCGGTAGAGGAGGACGGAGATCGCCACCAGCACGAGCGTCATGAGGAAGGCGATCGCAACCCCCGGGCCGGTCTGGAAGTTCTGGAAGACCGTGGTGTAGGCGAGCACGACCAGCGTCTGGGTCGACTCCACGGGTCCGCCGCCGGTGAGCAGGAAGATCGTGGGGAAGTCGTTGACGCAGAAGATCGTCATCAGGACCCAGCTGATGAAGGTGGAGCGCGAGATCATCGGCAGGGTGATGTGCCGGAAGGTCTGCCAGGTCCCGGCGCCGTCCATCTTCGACGCCTCGTAGACGTTGACGTCGACCGACGCCAGCGCCGAGGACATCATCATCATCATGAAGGGGAAGCTGACCCACACCTTGAAGACGCAGACCACGATCTGCGCGAGCGTCGGGTCGGCGAGGAACAGGGCGTCCCCGAGCCCCAGCGCGCGGGTCAGCGTCGGCAGGGGACTCTGCGGGGTGGCGACGAGCCAGTTCCACGAGGTGGAGGAGACGACGATCGGCACCACCCACGGCAGGAGCAGCAGGACCCGGAACACCGAACGCCCCGGCGTCCGCAGCCGGAGCAGCAGCGCCAGTCCGAGGCCCACCAGCCAGCTGCCGAAAACGCCGACCACGGTGAAGACCACCGTGAAGCCCGCCGCGCGCCAGAACGCCTCCGACGTCAGCACGTCCGCGTAGTTCGCCAGGCCGACGAACTCGCCGGGGTCGAGCAGGTCACCGTTGTGCAGGGATTGCAGGCCGGCGTAGATGAGCGGGTACAGGTTGAGCAGCAGCAGGAGGATCAGCGTCGGCAGTGCGAAGATCAGCAGCGTCCAGGCGCCGCTGCGCCGCCGGGTGCGAGCGGCCGAGCCCCGCGGAGCTCCTGGGCCGGCGGCTCCCACACCGTTGCGCGCGCGCCGGACGGTCGCCAGCACGGCCGTGGGGGACGGGGGTTTCACATCGACGGTCATCATGATCAGTGCTTCCCGACGAGCGTCTTCTGAAGGGTGGTGAGCGCCTCCTTCGGCGTCGCGTCGAGCGCCAGCAGGCTCTGCGCGAAGGTCGACATGGCGGGCGTGCTGTCGACGAGGGTGACGTCGGAGAAGAGTGCGTCTCCGCCCGGCGCCGCCCACGTCTTGCAGATCGGCTGCCAGACGTCGATCATCTTGGCGGCGTTCGCGTCCGAGCGGAACTGCGGCGTCTCGGCGATGGAGCGGAGCACGGGGAGGCCGGCGCCCGTCTTCTTCGTCCACAGCGGCGCCATGCTCTTGTAGTAGTAAGTGAGGAACTCCTCGGAACCGCGCTGGCTCGGGGTGTTCTTGTACATCATGATGTTGTTCGGGAACATGAGGGCGCCCTTGGCGCCGTTGGCGCTGACCAGCGGATCGCCGACCGCCATGTCCTTCTCGGTGGGGCCGCCGAGCACCTCGGCGAGGGCGGGATTCTCGAAGCCCATCGCGAAGCGGCCGCTCTTCCACTGGGTCTGGGCGTTGGCGGTGGAGTAGCTGACGCTCCCCGGGTCCATGTAGCCCTTGCGAACCATCTCGACGACGTACTCCAGCGCCTGGATGTTCTCGGGCGTGACGCAGGCCGGCTTGCGGTCGGCATCGAACAGGCCTCCGCCGTTGTTGATCATCAGACCCACGATCGCCTGGAAGCCGTTGCTCTGCGCCCCCGCGGCGATCCCGAATCCGAAGACCCCGATCTTCCTCAGGGCCTCGCACACGTTGAGATGGCTCTGCCAGTCCGTCGGCGGCTCCACCCCCGCCTTCTCGAGCAGGGACGGGCGGTACCAGAGGGCCCGCAGATCGAGGTTGTACGGCACGGCGACGGTGCCCTTCGGCGTCTTCATCGTGTCGAGGAGGCCGGGGAGGAAGTCGTCGTACAGCCCGGAGCTCTTCCAGGAGTCGAGGAGGTCGTCGGCGTACGCGATGTGGTTCTTCTCGGCGAACTGGAACGCCTGGGTCCCGCTCCCGCTGCTGACCGCCGGGCCGGTGTTCGAGGCGACGGCGGAGGCGAAGGTCGTCGTGAAGTTCGACCACTGGACGGCCTGGTAGGTCGCCGTTGGCAGGCCCTTGCCTGGCTCGTAGGCGAGCGTGATCTGCTTGTCGAGCGGGGTGAACTTCGTGTTGCCCCACGGCATGTTCCAGAACTTGATCGGCCGCGTGGAGGCGCCGCCCGCGGGGGCGCATGCGGCGAGAGCCGCCAGCACCGCCGCCCCGCCCACGCCGGCCAGCAGGCCGCGCCGAGTCAGGGTGAGACGCTCGTCGAGGTTCGGCATCGTTCCTCCATTCCCGGCCGCTCTGCCGGAGTCGTTTTCGCGTGTTCGGTCCGCAGCATTTGCGCAAATTGTGGGCGTTGCCGCGGAAGAGCGGGTCGATCCTGACATGGTTCACGCGGACAAAGCAAGGGATCGCCACTACGAAAACTTGCGCAAGTAGAGGGCGTCAGTATGCTGCCTCCATGACAGTCGAGCAGCATCCGGACCGGCCGCCGACGCTCGCCGACGTGGCGGCGCTGGCCGGAACCAGCGTGCCGACGGCGTCCAAGGTGCTCCGCGGCGGGACGGACGTCTCGCCCGCCACGCGCGATCGCGTCATGCGGGCGGTGCACGAGATCGGGTACGCGCGCTCCGGCGTGCGCCGCGACGCACCCCGCACCGGATCCGATGCGCCCGCCCTCATCGACCTCGTGGTGAACCATGTCGACGGCAGCTGGGCCAACCGGGTGCTCGTGGGCGTCGAGGAGGTCGCCACGGCCGCCGGGATCGACGTCGTCATCTCGATCGCACGAGATGACGGCGCGTGGGTGTCGCGCCTGCTGCGCAGGCCGTCCCGCGGGGCCATCGTGGTCCTCGTGGATCCGACGAGGCCGCAGCTGTCCGCGCTCGCCGCGGCTGGCGTCCCCGTCGTGCTCGTCACGCCCATGAGCAGGCCGGCGCTGCCGTCGGCGAGCGTCGGCGTCACCAACTGGGAGGGCGGTCGCAGCGCCGCCGAGCATCTGCTCACCCTCGGGCACGAGCGCTTCTCCGTCGTGGCGGGAGGCCGTGGTCACCTGTACAACACCGCGCGCGTCGACGGCTTCTGCTCCGCCCTGCGGGACGCGGGGATCGGGGATTGCGATGTCCGCTATGCCGACTGGGACAGAGCGACGGCGCGGCGCGCGGCCCACGAGCTCCTGACGGCCCCCGGTCGGCCGACGGCGGTGTTCGCCTGCTCGGACGTGATGGCGCTCGGCGTGTACGATGCCGCCGCCGCTCTCGGGATGCGCATCCCCGCGGATCTCAGCGTGGTCGGTTTCGACGACGTGCCCGAGGCGGCGTGGGTGAATCCGCCGATGACGACGGTGCGCCAGCCGACTGCCGAGATGGGCGCCGGTGCGGTCAACCTCCTGCTGCAGGCGGCCCGCTGGCGGCAGGACGGCGCGCCGCCGCGCATCGAGCTGTCGACCAGCCTGACCGTGCGCGCCTCCACCGCCGCGCCTGCCGGCGCGGCAGGGAGCTGACCCTCCGAACTCCGCGGCGAGAAATGCTTGCCATTCTTTTGTTCGTAAGCTTTACTAACAAACATGACGACGACGGAGCTGCATGGAGGAGCGGGCCTCACGCCCGGTCGCGCCCTCCGCCCGCGCGCCAAGGTCCTGCCCGAGCACGCCCGCAGCCACAACCGGTCGCTCGTGCTCCAGACGCTCTACCGCTCCGGCCGGCAGAGCCGCGCGGACATCGCCCGCGAGACCGGCCTCACCCGCGTCACCGTCTCCGACCTGGTCGCCGAGCTGCTGGCCGAAGGGCTCGTCGTCGAGCTGGGCCAGCGCGAGGCGGCGCGGCCGGGCAAGCCGGCCGTCCTGCTCGACATCGACCGCACGGCCCATCAGATCATCGGGGTCGACCTCAGCGACCACGACCGCTTCCGCGGGGCCGTCATGGACCTCGACGGGGAGCTCCTGACGGAGGCCGAGGTGCCGCTCGACGGCGCGACCGGCGCCGCGGCCTCCGCCAAGGTGCTCGACCTCGTGCAGCGCCTGGTCGCCCTCGCGACCGCTCCCATCCTCGGCATCGGCGTCGGCTCCCCGGGTGTCGTCGACCTGGCCGGCACCATCCTCACCGCGCCGAACCTCGGCTGGCGGGGCCTTCCGCTGCAGGAGGACCTGCGCACGGCAACCGGCCTCCCCGTCATCGTCGCCAACGACGCGAACGCCGCCGTGCTCGCCGAGCACAGCTGGGGCGGCGCCTCCGGCGACATGATGCTCATCCGCGTCGGCCACGGCATCGGCGCCGGCCTGCTCATCGCGGGCGCGCTCGTCTACGGCAGCCACTTCGCCGCCGGTGAGATCGGCCAGGTGATGGTCGGCACCGACCTCGGCCTGGACACCACGTACAACCGCGACCAGGTGCTCGAGCGCTGGCTCAGCGTCCCGCAGCTGCGTCGCGGCATCGCCGAGGCGGAGGCGGCCGGGGCCGACCCGACTCCCGTCCTGCGCGAGGCCGGGCAGCGGCTGGGCATCGCGCTCGCGCCCGTCGTGGGCGCCCTCAACCTGTCGGAGCTCGTCCTGAGCGGCCCGACCGACCTGCTCGACGGTCCCCTCGCCGAGGCGACCGTCCACACGCTCCGGAGCCGGACGATGGCCGAGAACCACGCCGATCTCTCGCTCCGGATGACCGCGCAGGGGCAGGACATCGTCCTGCGCGGCGCGGCCGTCCTCGTCCTCTCCGGACGACTCGGGGTCTCCTGACACACAGCACCTCCCGAACCACCCGACCCCTGCACCACGGTGTGGCAGATCGCACACATCGACCATCTGAGAAAGAAGGAACAGCAATGAAGAGAAAGCTCGTCGGCCTCGCCGCAGTGGCTACAGCTTCCGCTCTCGTGCTCGCCGGCTGCGCCTCCGGAGGCGGGTCCTCCGATGCGAGCACCGACGGGAAGGGCAAGACGGTCACGCTGTGGCTGGTCGGCTCGGACACCCCGGATGAGCTGCGCAACTACCTCAAGACCGAGTTCAACAAGGAGACCGGCGCCACCCTCAAGATCGAGCAGCAGGACTGGGGAGACATCGTCACCAAGCTGACCACGGCCCTCCCCGACGCGAACAACACGCCGGACGTCACCGAGATGGGCAACACCCAGTCGCCGACGTTCACCAACGTGGGCGCCTTCCTCGACATCTCCGACATGTACAAGGACCTCGGCGGCGACGACCTCCTGCCGTCCTTCGTCGAGGCCGGCAAGGTCGACGGCAAGAACTACACGCTGCCGTACTACTTCGGCTCGCGCTACATGTTCTACCGCAAGGACGTCTACCAGGCCGCGGGCGTGAGCGTCCCGACCACGCTGGACCAGTTCAACACGACCGTCGCCGACATCACCGCCAAGAACCCGAAGAACATCCCCAACTTCTCGGGCTTCTTCCTCGGCGGCCAGGACTGGCGCGACGGCATCTCGTGGATCTTCGCCAACGGCGGGGACATCGCGAAGAAGGACGGCGACAAGTGGGTCTCCACCCTCTCCTCCGCGGAGTCGCTGAAGGGCCTGCAGCAGCTGCAGGACATCTACAAGAACGCGTCCAAGGCGCCGAACGACGCCAAGGACTCCAACCAGTACATCTACCTGAACGACACCGACCAGACGCTCGACGCCGACGGCAACAAGACCGGCGACACCTCGCTCTCGGCGGCGACGATCATGGCTCCCGGATGGGCGCACTGGTCGATCGGCGACCTGGGCAAGGGTGACGACGGCAAGCCGACCCGCACCTGGAACGACGCCACCTTCGGCACCTACGTGCTGCCGGGCAACGACGGCAAGCCGGCTCCGGTCTTCGCCGGCGGCTCCAACATCGGCATCTCGGCCAAGAGCCAGAACCCTGGCCTGGCCAAGACCCTGATGAAGATCATCTTCTCCAAGGAGTACCAGGAGATGCTCGGCAAGAACGGCCTGGGCCCGGCCAACGAGAAGTACACCTCCTCGCTGGGCGACGACCAGTTCGCGAAGGCGCTCATCGAGTCGGCCTCGAACTCCAAGCTCACCCCGGCGGCGCCGGGCTGGGCGAAGGTCGAGGCGGGCAACGTGATGGAGGAGTTCTTCTCCAAGATCCGTGACGCGTCTGACCTCAAGGGCCTCGCCCAGGAGTACGACACCAAGATCAACGCGCTCCTCAACGAGAAGAACGGCTGATCCAGCTCCACCCGCAGGGCGAGGGGGGCGGGGGCGCCCCCCCCCCCCCCCCCCCCCCCCCCCCCCCCCCCCCCCCCCCCCCCCCCCCCCCCCCCCCCCCCCCCCCCCCC
>NZ_JBPGXM010000041.1:0-25745 GCF_056755495.1 Leifsonia sp. KNZ12-8B | reverse complement strand
CCGGTTCGCCCGGGCCCCGCCCGGGGGGGGGCCCTTCGTCGTCCCGCCCTTCGCACTCCGTCGGAGGGATGACCCGGGTCGGCCGCGGGGATGAACTCCGGCTTTCCCGCGGAGTTCGCAGGGTCGCCGCGCCGGAACCGGAGGTATCCTCAGGGCATGAAGCACCCCTGGGTCCGTTGGCTGCCGGCCGTGGCCGTCCCCGTGGCGATCGCCGCCGGTGCGATCGTGGCGCCCCTCGCCGCCGGCGCGGCCGACCTGCCCGCCCGCTCCCCGCAGGAGGTGCTCGAGCTCGTCGCCGCGAGCGACGCCCGTGCCTTCTCCGGCACGCTCCAGCAGAGCTCGGA
The DNA here is from genome assembly GCF_056755495.1 of Leifsonia sp. KNZ12-8B. Lineage (NCBI taxonomy): Bacteria > Bacillati > Actinomycetota > Actinomycetes > Micrococcales > Microbacteriaceae > Leifsonia > Leifsonia sp. KNZ12-8B. Next base: position 25,401 of record NZ_JBPGXM010000041.1, on the reverse strand, counting down.
GCTCGGTCTTCCCGAGCTGCCCACCGCCGGCAAGCCGGGCGTCTCGGACGACGACGCCGCCAGCATCCTGGAACTCGCGACGGCCGACCACACGGCCAAGGTCTGGGCGGACGGCCCGACGCGCCTGCGCGTGCAGGTCCTCGATCGTCTCGCCGAGCGCGACGCCATCCGCGACGGGTCCGACCTGTGGCTCTACGAGTCCACCGGCAAGAAAGTCGTGCACGCGACGGTTCCCGAGCGCGGCGAGCAGGCCCCGGCGCCCGACGCCACCGCGACCACCCCCTCCGAGCTGGCGCAGCGCTTCCTCGCGGCGGCCGACCCGTCGACCGAGGTGACCCTCGGCTCGCCGACGACCGTCGCCGGGCGCGACGCCTACGACCTCGTGCTGACGCCGCGGACCGACGCTACGCTCGTCGGCCGCGTATCCATCGCGGTGGACGGGCAGACCGGCATCCCGCTGCGGGTGCAGGTGACCGCGCGCGAAGCCTCCGACCCGGCCTTCGAAGCGGGGTTCACCTCCTTCAGCGACCAGCGTCCGGCGCAGAAGGTCTTCTCGTTCACGCCGCCCGCGGGCGCGACGGTCAGCGAGCAGTCCCTGCACGGCCGTCCCGCGGACGGCGAGGTGCCGCACCCGAAGCCGACGGTCACCGGAACGGGCTGGGCGAGCGTCGTCGAACTGCCGGCCGGATCGTTCCCGGTGGACGCGACGAGCGACCCGCTGTTCGCGCAGCTCACCCAGCCGGTCGACGGCGGGAGGGTGCTGAGCAGCTCGCTCGTCTCGGCGCTCGTGACCGACGACGGACGGGTGTTCGCTGGCGCGGTTCCCGTCTCGGCCCTCCAAGCCGCCGCCCAGCAGTCCGCGACGAAGTGAGCGACGCCGCCGCCATCGCGACGAGCGGCCTCACCAAGCGCTTCCGTGGGCGCGCGGTCGTCGACGGGCTCGACCTGCTCGTGCCGCGCGGGTCGGTGTTCGGCTTCCTCGGCCCCAACGGGTCGGGCAAGACGACGACGATCCGGATGCTGCTGGGGCTGGTGTCGCCGTCGGCCGGTGGGATCGAGGTGCTCGGGGAGCGCATGCCCGATCGCGCGGCCGGCGTGCTGCCGCGGGTGGGCGCCCTCGTGGAGGGTCCGGCGTTCGCGCCGTACCTCTCGGGCACGGCGAACCTGGTTCGGCGGGACACGGCCGACCGGTACGCGCCCGGGGCGACGCGTACGGCGCGGGTGGCGGCCGCCCTCGAGCGCGTCGGGCTCTCGCACGCGGCAGGCAAGCACGTGCGCGCCTACTCGCTCGGCATGAAGCAGCGGCTCGGCATCGCGGGCGCCCTGCTGACCGACCGCGACCTCCTGGTGCTCGACGAGCCGACGAACGGGCTCGACCCGCAGGGCACCCGCGAGGTGCGGCACCTGGTCCGGTCCCTCGCCGACGGCGGGACGACCGTGTTCGTGTCCAGCCACCTCCTGGCCGAGATCGAGCAGGTCTGCACGCACGCGGCGATCATGCGGGCCGGGCGGCTGGTGGCGCAGGGCTCGCTGGACGAGCTGCGCGCCGCCTCCGGGCCCCGGCTCGCGATCGAGACGCCGGACGTGCGCCTCGCCGCCTCTGTGCTCGCCTCCCGCGGCCTGGCGCCCGAGCTCCGCGACGACGGGGTGGATGCGGCGCTCACGGTCGGGGCGCCCCCGGTGGAGGAGGTGGCGGCGGACCTCGTCGGCGGCGGTGTGCGGCTGCGCGGCCTGGCGGTGCGGTCGTCGAGCCTGGAGGAGCGGTTCGTCGAGCTGACGGGGGAGGGCTTCGATGTCGAGCAGTGAGGGCGTGCAGGGCGCCGCGGCCGCGGCCGTTCCGGACGCTGCCGCGCTCCCGGGCGCGGTCGCCGCCCGGCGGGAGAGGCCGTCGGCGGGCTGGGCGCTGCTCGGGTCGGAGCTCGCGGTGCTGTTCCGGCGCTGGCGCACCTGGGCGATGCTCGCGGCTCTCGCCGCCATCCCCATCCTCATCGCCGTCGCCGTGCGGCTGACGGGCGGGAGCAGCCGCGGACCGGCGTTCCTCAGCGACATCACCGCGAACGGCCTGTTCGTCGCGTTCACCGCGCTCGTGGTGTGCGTCCCGCTGTTCCTCCCGCTGACGATCGGCGTCGTCGCGGGCGACACGATCGCGGGGGAGGCGAGCCACGGCACGCTGCGCTACCTCGTCATCGCTCCGGCCGGGCGGCTCCGGCTGCTCGCCGTCAAGTACGCGGGCGCCCTCGTCTTCACGGCCGCGGCCGCGCTCACCGTCGGCGTCGCCGGCGCGGCCATCGGGGCGGCGCTGTTCCCCATCGGGCCGGTGACGCTGCTGTCCGGCGCGACCGTCAGCCAGGGGGAGGCGCTGCTGCGCATCCTGCTCATCGCCGCGTACATCGTGGTGTCGCTGGCGGGGCTGTGCGCGATCGGGCTGTTCATCTCCACGCTGACCGACGTGCCGGTCGGCGCGATGGCCGCGACCGCCGTGCTCGCGATCGTGTCGCAGGTGCTCGACCAGCTGCCGCAGCTGTCGGTGCTGCACCCGTGGCTGTTCAGCCACTACTGGCTCGGCTTCGGCGACCTGCTGCGCGACCCGGTCGCCTGGGACTCGTTCGGCGCCAACGCGCTCCTGCAGCTCGGCTACATCGCCGTTTTCGGGGCGCTGGCCGTCGGCCGGTTCACGACGAAGGACATCCTCTCCTGATCGACTTGTCACGACACGCCGCCTGAGGCGACCGTCGCACGGCATGTCGCGACAACTCGATGGTGGAGGAGCCGTCGGCCGGGGTCAGGGGATGGTCTCGGCCGTCGCTTCCAGGGGTGTGCGGGGCTGTTCGCGCTGCGTGGCGATCGTGATGCCGGCGGCCAGACACACGACGACGATGCCCGCGAGCTGCACGAGGGTGAAGCTCTCGCCCAGCACCAGCACGCCGAACACGGTCGCGACGACCGGCCCGAAGCTCGTGATCACCGCGTACAGGCGTGGGGTGATCCGGCGCAGGATGAACGTGTCGAGGCTGTACGGCACGGCCGACGACAGCACGCCGAGGGCGAGCAGCAGCCCGATCACGCGCCAGTCCAGCCGCGAGTAGTCGACGACCACGAGCGCGATCGGGAGGGTGAGCGCCGTGGCCACGACGCTCGCGACGCTGAGCCCCTCCAGTCCGGGAAGGCGCAGCGCGACCCGGCGGGTGAGCACGATGTACCCGGCCCAGGAGGCCGCCGCCACCAGCGCGAGCACCACCCCGAGCGGGTCGATGGCGCCCCCCGTCGCCGTCAGCAGTACGACGCCGGCCGCCGCCGCGACGGCGCAGCCTGCGTCGAGCAGCCGCCGCGAGCCCAGCAGCGCGAGGGCGAACGGGCCGAGGAACTCGATGGTCGCGGCGATGCCGAGCCCGAGCCGGCCGACGGCCTCGTAGAAGCTGAGGTTCATCGCCGCCAGCACGACGCCGAGCGCGAGCGCCGGCCACAGCCTTCGCCAGGTCAGCTCGGCCCGTCGCGGCCGGTAGAACGGCAGCACCGCGACGGCCGTCACGATCTGCCGCGCGGCCACGACGACGACGGCGCCGACAACCGGGATGAGCAGGCCGGCTAGCGCCGATCCGAAGTTGATGCTGACTTCCGTCGCGACCTGGGTGCCGGCTCCGACGAGACGGTCGCGACGAGAACTCACTCGGTCGAGCTTAGCCGCAGCCGCATGATCGCCCTGGTCGCGGAGGGACGCCGCACGACCTCGAACCCGCCGTCGCGGAACAGCCCGACGGTGCCGTGGTACCGCTCGGCGCTGCTGAGGGAGGGGCGGACCTCCGGGTCGACGGGATACCCCTCCACGACCTCGGCACCGCGTTCGCGGGCGTGGTCGACGGCGCCGGCCAGGAGCGCGCGGGCGACGCCGCGACGCCGGTAGTCGAGCCGCACGACGAAGCACGTCACCGCCCACGGGTCGGCGGGGTCGTCGGCCTGCCGCCGGGTGATCGGCGAGCGCGAGAGCCCCGGGTAGGCGGAGAACGGCTCGACGGCCGACCAGCCGGCAGGCTCGCCGTCGACGAACGCGATCACCCCGGGCGACCCCTCCTGCACCTGGTCGTGGAAGAGCTCGTGCTTCTCGTCACGGCCGGTCGCGTCCCACTCCTTGCGCGGCTGCTTGAACCACTGGCACCAGCATCCGGCCGGGTCGCCCCGCTCGCCGAACACCGTCTCGAGCGCCTCCCAGGCGTCGGGCCCGACCGAGCGGATGACCACCTCGCTGTCCGTCATGGCGACGACGTTACCGGAGGCAGCCGACAGCGACCGTCCGTCACGGCGACCGTTCACCTCCGCGCCTCCCTGCCGTGAGGGCGCCCGCGTAGGATGCGGCCAGGAGGGGAGCACCGTGACCGAAACCATCGACGCCGAGACCCTGGACCGCCTGGACGCCTGGTGGCGCGCCGCCAACTACCTGTCGGTCGGGCAGATCTACCTGCTCGACAACCCGCTGCTGCGCGAGCCGCTCGCGAAGGAGCACATCAAGCCGCGGCTGCTGGGCCACTGGGGCACCACGCCGGGGCTCAACTTCATCTACGCGCACCTGAACCGGGTGATCCGGGAGCGCGACCTCGACACCATCTTCATCGCGGGCCCGGGCCACGGCGGCCCCGGCGTCGTGGCGAGCGCGTACCTCGACGGCACCTACAGCGAGGTCTACAGCACCATCGACCGCAGCGACGACGGGCTGCGAAGGCTGTTCCGGCAGTTCTCGTTCCCCGGCGGCATCCCGAGCCACGCCGCCCCGGAGACGCCGGGATCGATCCACGAGGGAGGCGAGCTCGGGTACTCCCTCTCGCACGCGTATGGCGCGGCCTTCGACAACCCTGACCTGCTCGTGGCCGCGGTCGTCGGCGACGGCGAGGCCGAGACCGGTCCGCTGGCGACCGCGTGGCACTCGAACAAGTTCCTCGACCCGGTCAGCGACGGGGTCGTGCTGCCGATCCTGCACCTGAACGGGTACAAGATCGCGAACCCGACCGTGCTGGCGCGCATCCCCGAGGAGGAGCTGCTCGCGCTGATGCGCGGCTACGGCTACGAGCCGTCCGTGGTCTCCGGCGGCTTCGACGGCGAGGACCCGCGCGCCGTGCACGAGCGGATGGCGGCGACGCTCGACCGCATCCTCGACCGGATCGCCGAGATCAAGACCGCGGCCGCGGCCGGTGAGCTGACCGGCCGTCCGGCGTGGCCGATGCTCATCCTCCGCACCCCCAAGGGCTGGACCTGCCCGGCCGAGATCGACGGTCACCCCGCCGAGAACAACTGGCGCTCGCACCAGGTGCCGCTCGCCGACGCCCGCGACACGGAGGCGCACACGCGGCTGCTGGAGAACTGGCTGCTCTCGTACCGGCCGGAGGAACTCTTCGACGAGTCGGGCGCCCCCGTCCCGCTGGTGACCGCGCTCGCGCCGGAGGGGGACCGCCGGATGAGCGCCAACCCCGTCGCCAACGGCGGGCTGCTGCGGAAGGATCTGCGCCTCCCCGACTTCCGCGACTACGCCGTCGACGTCCCGGCGCCGGGCGAGACGGTCGCCGAGGCGACGCGCGTGCTGGGGGAGTGGCTGCGGGATGTGATGGCCGCGAACCCGCGCGACTTCCGGCTGTTCGCACCCGACGAGACGGCGTCCAACCGGCTGCAGGCCGTATACGAGGTCACCGCCAAGCAGTGGGACGCCGAGTACCTCCCGATCGACAGCGACAACCACCTCGCCCCGACCGGCCGGGTGATGGAGGTGCTGAGCGAGCACCAGTGCCAGGGCTGGCTGGAGGGCTACCTGCTGACCGGCCGGCACGGGGTGCTCACGTCGTACGAGGCGTTCATCCACATCGTCGACTCGATGTTCAACCAGCACGCGAAGTGGCTGAAGAGCTCGCGCGCCATCGCCTGGCGGCGGCCGGTCGCCTCCCTCAACTACCTGCTCAGCTCGCACGTCTGGCGGCAGGACCACAACGGCGCCTCGCACCAGGACCCCGGCTTCATCGACCACGTCGTCAACAAGAAGGCGGACGTCGTGCGCGTCTACCTGCCGTTCGACGCGAACACGCTGCTTTCGACCTACGACCACTGCCTGCGTACCACCGACTACGTGAACGTCGTCGTCGCCGGCAAGCAGCCCGCGCCGAACTGGCTGACCATGGAGGAGGCGATCGCGCACTGCACGCGCGGCATCGGCATCTTCGACTGGGCCGGCACCGAGGTCGCGGGCGAGGAGCCGGACGTCGTGCTCGCCTGCGCGGGCGACATCCCGACCCTGGAGGTGCTGGCGGCGGCGTCCATCCTGCGTGAGCGCCTGCCCGACCTGAAGGTGCGGGTCGTCAACGTCGTGGACCTGATGCGGCTGCAGAGCGAGGGCGAGCACCCGCACGGTCTGAGCGACCGTGAGTACGACGCTCTGTTCACCACGGACAAGCCGGTGATCTTCGCCTACCACGGGTATCCGTGGCTCATCCACCGGCTCACCTACCGCCGGTCGGGCCACGGCAATCTCCACGTGCGCGGCTACAAGGAGGAGGGCACGACGACCACGCCGTTCGACATGGTCATGCTCAACGACCTCGACCGCTACCACCTGGCGATCGACGTGATCGACCGGGTGCCGGGACTGGCGTCGCGCCACGCGGCGCTCCGCCAGGAGCTCCAGGACGCCCGGCTGGCCGCGCGCCAGTACACGCGCGAGCACGGCGAGGACATCCCGGTCGTGGCGGAGTGGCGCTGGGGAGGCGGCACGCGGACGACCCGCTTCGACACGACGGGCGGGGACAACGACTGAGGGCCGCGACCGGCGACCGGCCGCGGGGCGCCCGCTACAGCGGCGTCTGCGTGGTGGGGTCGACGACGGTCAGCGTGGCGATCTTCGCGGTCCGGCCGTCGCCGGACGACCGTCCGGTGAGCCGGCGGCCGATCCAGGGCAGCACGTAGGTGCGGTAGTACTCGGCCGTGCGGCGGGTGCGCTCGCCGGGCGGGGTCGAGGCGACCTCCTCCACGCCCCACTCCTCGGGCACGGGGACGCCGAACGCGGTCAGCACGTTGCTCGCGACCCGCGCGTGGCCCAGCGGGTTCAGGTGGAGGCGGTCGGCCGACCAGTAGCGGATGTCGCCGAGCCGCTCGTCGGACCAGTTGTCGACGAACGTGACGTTCTCGCGCGGCAGCATGCGGTGCACCGCGTGCGCGAGCCGGTCGCCGCGCGTGCGGACGAGGCTGCCGAGCGGCACGTGCGCGCTGGGATTGGCGCCGCTCAGCAGCAGCATGTGGCTGCCGGAGGCGGCGATCCGGTCGGCCGCGTCGACCAGCGTCTGCGCGACCTGTTCGATGGAGACGCGCGGGCGGAGGATGTCGTTGCCTCCGCCGTTGAGGCTCACGAGGTCCGGGTGCTGGGCCAGCGCCGGCTCGATCTGCTCGGCGATGATCGGGCCGAGCTTGCGGCCGCGGATCGCGAGGTTCGCGTAGCGGAAGGGCTCCGGCGAGGCGAGCGCGAAACCCAGGGCCACGAAGTCGGCCCAGCCGCGGGTCCTGCCGTCGGGGAGCTCGTCCCCGACGCCCTCGGTGAAGCTGTCCCCGATCGCGATGTAGCTGCTGAACACATGCCAACGCTACCCGCCCGCCGCTAGCATGGCGCCATCGTGCGCGCGGTCGTGCGCACCGGGTGTGCGCCGCGTGCTGCGCATCCACCGATCCCGAGGGGGCAGTCATGGCGGAACCGCTGACGCAGAAGGTCACCACGTTCCTGTGGTACGAGTCGGGGGCTGAGGAGGCGGCGCGCTACTACGTCTCGCTGCTGCCGGACTCCCGCATCGTCGACGTCGCGCGCTTCGGCGAGGAGATCCCGGGGGCGGAGGGCGGCTCGGCGGTCGTCCGGTTCACCCTCGGCGGCGTCGAGTACCAAGGCTTCGACGGCGGTCCTGGGCAGCCGTTCACATGGGCGACCTCGCTCATGGTGCTGTGCGAGGACCAGGAGGAGGTCGACCGGCTCTGGGAGGCGCTCACCGCCGACGGGGGAGCGCCGAGCCAGTGCGGCTGGCTCGCCGACCGCTGGGGCCTCAACTGGCAGATCGTGCCGCGCATCCTGCTGGAGCTGCAGGCCGGACCCGACCGCGAACGGGCACGCCGGGTCAACGAGGCGATGCTGAGGATGGGCAAGCTCGAGATCGCCGGCCTGCTGGCGGCCGCCGAGGCGGAGCAGCCGGCCTAGCGCGCGATCAGCGCCTGCCAGCTCAGCAGGTGCTCGACCGTCACGCCGCGGTATCCGGGCAGGCCGGACAGCGATGAGCGGACGAGGGCTGTCTGCGCCTCCAGCGCGCCGGCCGTGTCGTCGCCGAACGTCGCGGCGGGGCCGCCCGTGACCTCCGGCGAGTCGGTCTCCACGCCGATGCTGAACGGCACTCCGGCGTCGGACGCCGCGGTGGCCGCGGGGGTGGCGAGGGCGAGGATGCCGTCGTCGCCGCCGGCGTGGTCGACGAAGGCCACGATGGCGACGGAGTCGAGGTGCGTCAGCAGCCCGTCGAACAGGCTGGCGCCGCGGACTCCGGGCTTGGCGGCGAGCCACCAGGGCAGGTCGGCGCCGATCGGCACCCCGCCGGCGGCAGCGGCCGCGGTGTCGTACATCGTCGCGAGCTTGGCGGCGACGGCGGGGAGCTCGCTCTCCTGCGCGCCGACCCACGGCTCCACGTCGAACTGCACGGCGTCGAAGGGTGCGGTCGCCAGTGCGGCCCGCGTCCAGGTCGCGGCGAGCTCGGGCTGGTCCGCCCAGCCGGGGTCCCCGCCGAGCGCGGCGACGGTCGTCACCCCGGCGCCGTGGAGGGCGTCGACGGCCTCCGGGAGCCAGGTGGCGAACGCGCCCTGGTCGGCGGCCCACGGCACCGACAGGTAGACCGTGCTGAGCCGGTGCGCCTGAGCGAACGCGGCGAGCGCCGCCGGCTCGAACTGCGGCTGCCCCAGCCCGCGCGCATCCGTCGCCGGGTCGATCGGGTTGCCCCACGCCCACATACCCGTGACGGCGGAGGAGGAGCTGCCCTCGGTGAGCGTGTGCGCCGATGCGGGGGCTGCGGTCAGCACCGAGGCCCCGACGGCGACCGCGATGGCGGCCGGAAGCCAGGTGCGGAGGGAGGAAGCAGGCACGGCACACCCTTCGATCGGAACGACGACGCGTCAACGCACTGCGCTTCGGGTGTGCAGCACTGCAATTGTCGCCCGTGTTCCGCGGAAGGGCGAACCCTCCTGTTCGGGGTACGAGGTGTTTCGGCCCTGCGTCGAGCCTCTGGGCGAGCCCCCGGAAACGAGCGGAGGGCCCGACATGCGTACTCCGGGGAGCATAGGCAACGACGGACCCTCACACCGCTTGTCACCTACGATGACAGAGGCGGATCACCGAGAGGATAACACGATTGGTCACGCGCAAAATCGATTGGGTGTCCCCGGCTCGGTTCGCACCGTTCCTGGCGGCGTGCGACCAGGATGCGGATCTCGCCTGGTCGCTCTACGAATGGAACGCTCGGGTCGCCTCTGCGCTCTTCGAGTGCTTCCACCACACCGAAGTGCTGCTCCGGAACGCGATGATGGCACGCCTTTCCGCCGTCCACCCGCTGGCCTATCCCTGGCAGCAGGACCTGTCGAGCGTCGTGAAGGCGGCCGAGCGGCGCGCGGATGCGACGACACGCGTGGCGTCGCCGGACGCGATCGTTTCGGAGCTGACTCTCGGTTTCTGGACGAATCTGCTGGAGCAGCGTCCGGCGAACGAGGAACTCTGGCGCCAGCACCTTCGGCACGTGTTCCCCGGATCGCCCGGGACCCGTGAGGCCGTCCACAAGGCCGTGACCGATATGCGGACGCTGAGGAACAGGTGCGCACATCAGGATTCGCTGCTGGACTTCAATCCCGGAATCGAACTCAAGAAGCTCCTCTCCCTCGTCGAGTGGATCGATCCGGACGCGCGGGAATGGCTGGAGAGTGTGGAGAGCGTCTCGAGGATCGCCGGCGAACGACCCGTCTCTCCGGCACGCGATGTCGTCATCGTCGTGGCCACCAGCGCGATCGACATGTACGAGCGCGTCTCCGCATACGTGTGCCCCAGCGACCGGTCCTTCGCGCCGGTGTCGTACATGGGGTTCTACACGAACAAGCAGAATCGCTCACCGAAGATCCGGACGCGGGTCGGCGTTCGTGCAGAACAAGCGATACTTCCCTCGTGCTGCACTGGTGGCGGCTGACGACACCGACCACCTCAGCGACTGAACGATCGGCGCCCCTCAGACCTCCCGCCCTCAGTCCCGCCAGCCCAGCTCCGCGCCGATGGCGACCACGGCCTCCAGCAGCCGGGCGTTGAAGTCGACGCCGAGCTGGTTGGGGACCGTCACGAGCACGGTGTCGGCCAGCGCGAGCGCCTCGTCCTCAGCGAGTTCGGCGACGAGCTTCTCGGGCTCGCCGATGAAGGAGCGGCCGAAGCGGGCGAGGCCGCCGTCGAGGTGGCCGACCTGGTCGCGGCCTTCCACCTGTGCCCGGGCGCCGAAGTAGCGGCGGGACTCGTCGTCGACGATCGGGATGATGCTGCGGCTGACGCTGACCCGCGGGGTGCGCTCCCACCCCAGCTCGGCCCAGGTCGCGTGGAAGCGCTCGATCTGCTCGGCCTGCAGGCGGTCGAAGGAGACGCCGGTGTCCTCGGTGAGCAGTGTCGACGACATGAGGTTCATGCCCTGCTCTGCCGTCCATTCGGCCGTCGCCCGGGTGCCGGCTCCCCACCAGATGCGGTCGGGGAGGGTGGGTGACAGCGGCTGGACGGACAGCCCGCCGGTCGTGCCCGTCATCTGCGGGTTCGCGTTCGCCATCGCGTCGCCGGCGATGGCGGCCCGGAAGATCGCGGTGTGGCGGCGGGCCATGTCGGCGTCGGTCTCGCCGTCTCCCGGCACGTAGCCGAAGCTCTCGTAGCCGCGCAGCGCGGTCTCGGGTGATCCGCGGCTGATGCCGAGCTGGAGGCGCTCCCCGCTGATCAGGTCGGCCGAGGCGGCGAGCTCGGCTGCGGCGAGGGGGTTCTCGTACCGCATGTCGATCACGCCGGTGCCGATCTCGATCCGGCTGGTGCGTGCCCCGACGGCGGCGAGCAGCGGCCACGGCGTCGCCAGCTGCGGCGCGAAGTGGTGCACCCGGTAGAAGGCGCCGTCGGCTCCGACCTCCTCGGCGGCGACCGCGAGGTCGATCGCCTGCAGCAGGGCGTCGCCCGCCGTGCGGGACGTCGAGCCGGGGACGGCCTGGTAGTGGCCGAAGGAGAGGAAGCCGATGCGTTTCACGTCCGTATCAATCCCCTCGCCGCCGACGGTATTCCGATGCTGTCATCGGCGGCGGCCCGGCCGCTAGAGTCGGCGGCATGGCGGACTGGCTGTGCACCGCGTGCGCGGTGGAGTATCCGGCGGGGGAGCACCCTCCCGCCTCGTGCCCGATCTGCGAGGACGAGCGGCAGTACGTCCCGCCGTCCGGCCAGGAGTGGACGAGCCTCCAGCGGCTGCAGCGCGAGGGCGAGCGCGTCGTGATCAACGAGCTGGAGCCCGACCTGTACGGGCTGCGCAGCGAGCCGAAGCTCGGCATCGGCCAGCAGGCGATGCTCCTGCGCACACCGGAGGGCAACCTCCTGTGGGACCCGACCGGCTACGTCGACGAGGCGGCGGCGACGGCGGTGCAGGATCTCGGCGGCGTCGCGGTCATCGCGACGAGCCACCCGCACATGTTCGGCGCGCAGACCTCGTGGTCGCGGATGCTCGGCGACCCGCCGGTGCTGGTGAACGCCGCCGACCGCTCCTGGGTGCAGCGGGAGGAGCCCTGCCTGCAGACCTGGGAGGGGGAGGTGGAGGTGCTGCCCGGAGTGACGCTGCGGACCATCGGCGGGCACTTCCCCGGCAGCGCGGTCGTGCACTGGGATCGCGGCGTCGTGCTCAGCGGCGACACGGTCTTCCCTGGTCCGTCGCAGCGCTGGGTGACCTTCCAGCGCAGCTTCCCGAACGACATCCCGCTCTCGGCAGCGGTCGTCAGGCGCATCGCCGACCTGGTGTGCGACCGGTCGTTCGAGCGCATGTACGGCAACCTCGGCAACGTGATCCCGGGGGAGGCGCGGGAGGCCGTGCTCCGGTCGGCCGACCGGTACATCGGCTGGGTGAGCGGCGCGTTCGACCACCTGACCTGACCGACGCGCGGAGCGCCGACCGGCCTCCTCCGATCCTGTGCGAGCATGGAAGGAGGAGGTGGACATGGAGAGCCTGACCCCGCAGCAGCTGCGCGACTCCTTCGTCAACTGCTCGCGCAGCGAAGCCGAGGAGCTGCCGCTGCCGCCCGGCATGCACGAGGTGGACTGGTCGAGACGCGAGTTCCTCGGCTGGCGCGACCCCCGCCTTCCGCAGCGCGGTTACGTGGTCGTTCCGACGGATGACGGGCCGGTCGGCATCGTGCTGCGCGCGTCGGAGGCGTCGATGCGGTCCACCGCGCCGTCGATGTGCGGGTGGTGCCAGGACATCCACCATCCCCGTGACGTCTACTTCTGGTCCGCCCGCCGCGCCGGTCAGGCCGGCCGCAACGGCGACACCGTCGGCACGCTCGTCTGCGGCGGGTTCGAGTGCAGCGAGAACGTGCGCCGCGTCCCGCCGCCGCAGTTCGTCGGTTTCGACGCCGACGCGGTGGTGGAGGAGCGGATCGCGGGCCTGGGCGAGCGCGCCAGGCGCTTCGCCGCGACGGTGGTCGGCGCCCGCATCTGAGTCGTCGTGCCGCTGGTGGGACTCGAACCCACACGCCCTCTCGGACAAAGCATTTTGAGTGCTCCGCGTCTGCCATTCCGCCACAGCGGCGCACGAACCACCTGAACAATACCGTAGGCTTTTACGCGTGACTGACCAGGAAACCACCCCCACTGCTCCCCGCCGCGTCGTCGTGGCGGAGGACGAGTCCCTGATCCGCCTCGACATCGTCGAGATCCTGCGCGACAACGGATTCGAGGTCGTGGGAGAGGCCGGCGACGGCGAGACCGCCGTGGCCCTGGCGACCGAGCTGCGCCCCGACCTCGTCATCATGGACGTCAAGATGCCGCAGCTCGACGGCATCTCCGCCGCCGAGCGGCTCTCGAAGGGCCACATCGCGCCCGTCGTCCTGCTCACCGCCTTCAGCCAGAAGGAGCTCGTGGAGCGGGCCACCGAGGCCGGCGCCCTCGCCTACGTCGTCAAGCCGTTCACGCCCAACGACCTCCTGCCCGCCATCGAGATCGCCCTGGCCCGGCACGCGCAGATCATCGCGCTCGAGGCCGAGGTCGGCGACATGGTGCAGCGCTTCGAGACCCGCAAGCTGGTCGACCGGGCCAAGGGCCTGCTCAACGAGAAGATGGGCCTGTCCGAGCCCGAGGCGTTCCGCTGGATCCAGAAGGCGTCGATGGACCGCCGCCTCACCATGCACGACGTGGCGCAGGCGATCATCGAGCAGCTCGCGCCCAAGAAGTAGCGCGAGGGGCGCTCTCGGCGCCGGGCGCTCGACGCCTGGCGCCGCCTACAGGTCCTTGATCAGGTTCGTGATCCGGATCGTGGAGCAGCGCCGTCCCTGCTCGTCCGTGACCGCGATCTCGTGGGTCGTGAGCGTGCGGCCGAGGTGGATGGGCGTGCACACGCCGGTCACGTAGCCGGAGGTCGCCGAGCGCGTGTGCGAGGCGTTGATCTCGATGCCGACCGCGAGCCTCCCCTCGCCCGCGTAGAGGTTCGCCGACATGGAGCCGAGGGACTCGCCGAGGACCACGTACGCGCCGCCGTGCAGGAGGTCGGCGGGCTGCGTGTTGCCCTCGACCGGCATGCGGGCGACCGACCGCTCGACGCTGAACTCCAGCATCTCGATGCCCATCTTCTCGGCCAGCCGGCCGAGCCCCCTCTGCTGCACGTAGGCCAGTGCGTCCTCGGTCATCGTCGCCCTCTCCGCGGCCCGCGTGGCCGCTCCCGCCGGCCCCGCCGGAGTGTCCGCGGCCCCTTGTAGGCTGGACCGGTGTCAGACTCCGAAAAGCCTACCCTGCTCGTGATTGACGGCCATTCGCTGGCATTCCGGGCCTTCTACGCCCTGCCGGTGGACAGCTTCGTCAACCGCGAGGGGCAGCACACGAACGCGATCCACGGCTTCATCGCGATGCTGATCAACCTGCTGCAGCAGCAGAAGCCGACCCACATCGCGGTCGCGTTCGACATCTCCCGCTACTCGTTCCGCACGCGCGAGTACCCGGAGTACAAGGGCACCCGCGGCGAGACGCCGTCCGAGTTCGCCGGGCAGGTCCCGCTGCTCGAAGAGGCGCTGCACGCGATGAACATCACCACCATCGCCAAGGAGGACTACGAGGCCGACGACATCCTCGCAACCCTGGCGCGCCGGGGCGTGGAGGACGGGTTCAAGGTCTTCCTCGTGTCGGGCGACCGCGACACCATCCAGCTCGTCAGCGACGACGTCACCCTGCTCTACCCGAACGTCCGCGGCGTCTCCGAGCTCAAGGTGTACGACCCCGCGGCGGTCCGCGAGCGCTACGGCATCGAGCCGCACCAGTATCCCGAGATCGCCGCGCTCGTCGGCGAGACCAGCGACAACCTGACCGGCATCGACAAGGTCGGCGAGAAGACCGCGGTCAAGTGGGTGCAGCAGTACGGCACGGTCGAGAACATCGTGGCGCACGCCGACGAGATCAAGGGTGTCGTGGGCCAGAACCTGCGCGACCAGAAGGAGAACGCCCTCCGCAACCGGCGGCTCAACAAGCTCCTCGACGACGTGGAGCTGCCGGTCGGGCCGGCGGACCTCGAGCGCAAGCCGCTCAACGAGAACGCCGTGCGCGACATCTTCGCCCGGCTGCAGTTCAAGACCCTGCTGGAGCGCCTGCTCAAGACCGCGGCCGAGGAGGGCATGACCGGCGGAGGCGCCGGCGTGGTCGACGCGGGCGATGCGGGTGCGGTCGCCGCCCCGGTCGTGCGCACGATGGTCGACGAGGAGCTCGCCAACTGGCTGTCGAAGGCGTCGGCAGGAGACGCGCCTGTCGCGGTCCAGGTCGAGCTCGGCCCGGCCGGCATCACGGGCTTCGGCCTCGCCACCGGGGACGACACCGTGTACGTGCCGTGGGTCGCCGGCCGCAAGGACTATGAGGCGTTGGAGGCGTGGCTGGCGAGCAGCGCGCCCAAGTACTTCTTCCACGCCAAGCCGCAGTACAAGGCGCTCAGCCGGGCGGGCTTCGTCGTCGACGGCCTCGCCTTCGACACCCGCATCGCCTCCTGGCTGGTCAAGCCAGGTGCGGCCCCGCAGTCGCTGGCCGAGCAGGTGTACGAGGTGCTCGGCGAGACGCTGCCCGTCTCCGACCCGAACCAGCTCGTCCCGATCAACGACGCCGTGAGCCCCGCGACCGAGGCCTGGTACATCCGCCGCGTCGCCGAGGGCCAGCTGATCGCGCTCGACGAGGGCACCCGCGGGGTGCTGGTGGACATCGAGCTGCCGCTCGTCGCCGTGCTCGCGCGCATGGAGCTCGACGGCGTCGCGATCGACACGGAGGTGCTGGCGCGCCTCCGCGGTGAACTCACCGACAAGGCCAACGATTTCGCCGCGCAGGCGTACGCGGAGGTCGGCCACGAGCTCAACCTCGGCTCGCCGAAGCAACTCCAGCAGGTGCTGTTCGAGGAGCTCGGGATGCCGAAGACCCGCGCGACCAAGACCGGCTACTCGACCGATGCCGGCTCGCTGGCCGACCTGCAGGAGAAGAGCCCGCACCCGTTCCTCGGCCTGCTGCTGCAGCACCGCGACGCGACCAAGCTCAAGCAGATCGTCGAGACGCTGGAGCGGTCGGTGAACGGCGACGGCCGCATCCACACGACCTACGACCAGACCGGCACGAGCACGGGCCGCATCTCGTCGAACGACCCCAACCTCCAGAACATCCCGATCCGCACCGAGGAGGGGCGCGAGATCCGCTCGGCGTTCCGCTACGGCGAGCAGTTCGAGACGCTGCTGACCGCCGACTACTCGCAGATCGAGATGCGGATCATGGCGCACCTCTCCGAGGATCCGGGGCTGATCGAGGCGTTCAACGCGGGGGAGGACCTGCACCGGTTCGTCGGCGCCCGCGTCTTCGGCGTCGAGCCGGCGGCCGTGACCCCGGCGATGCGCACGAAGGTCAAGGCCATGTCGTACGGTCTCGCCTACGGCCTCAGCGCGTTCGGCCTGTCGAAGCAGCTGCGCATCGAGACCTCCGAGGCGCGCCAGCTGATGTCGGACTACTTCGAGCGCTTCGGCGCGGTGCGCGACTACCTGCGCAACGTCGTCGAACAGGCGCGCGTCGACGGCTTCACCGAGACCATCTTCGGCCGCCGCCGGCCCTTCGCCGACCTGACCTCGACCAACCGCGTGCTGCGCGAGAACGCCGAGCGGCAGGCGCTCAACGCGCCGATCCAGGGCTCCGCCGCGGACATCATGAAGGTGGCGATGCTCGGCATCGCGGGCGACCTCATCGACCAGGGCCTGGAGTCGCGGATGCTGCTGCAGGTGCACGACGAGCTCATCTTCGAGGTCGCCTCGGGGGAGTGGGACGCGCTCGAGGCCATCGTCCGCGCCCGGATGGCCGGTGCCGCCGACCTCCGCGTGCCCCTCGACGTGCAGGTCGGCCGCGGCGCGAACTGGGACGCCGCCGCCCACTGAGGCCCCGGTCGCCAGCCCGCGAGCACAGGAAAAAGGTCGCCGTCCGCCCGGATGCGCGACCTTTTTGCTGTGCTCGCGGGCCGCGGGCGGCCGTCGGTAGGCTCGGGGTCATGACTGACGCAGAGAAGCGCGAACCCACCCCGGTCGACACGATCGCGGAGGAGTGGGTCGACACCCAGCTCGAGCTCCACCCGGAGTACCACGTCTACCTGGGCCGCCCGGGCCGCGAGGGCGAGTACGGCGACTACTCGCCGGCCGGAGCGGAGGAGGCCGTCGCCAAGGTCAAGCAGGCCCTGGCGAAGATCGAGGCCGCCGAGCCCGTCGACGACATCGACCGGATCACCAAGATGGACCTCGCCCGCGAGCTGCGCCTGGCCGTCGAGAAGCACGAGGCGGGCTTCCAGCAGCGCGACCTGAACGTCATCGCGTCGCCCGCGCAGGAGCTGCGCGACATCTTCGACCTCGTGCCGACCGCCACCGCCGACGACTGGGCGAACATCGCCAAGCGGCTGCACAACCTCCCCGCGGCGATGGACGGCTACATCGAGACCCTGCGCAGCGGCATCGGCTCCGGCAACGTGCCGGCCATCCGCCAGGTGCGGGAGGTCGTGACGCAGGCGAACAAGCAGGTCGCCGAGACCGGGTTCTTCTTCGACTTCACGAAGAACGCCACGGTGGGTGACGGCACCCTCCCGGAGAGCCTGCGGTCCGAGCTCGCGAAGGGCGCACAGGAGTCCGCCGCCGCGTACGCGAAGC
This sequence comes from Leifsonia sp. KNZ12-8B, assembly GCF_056755495.1. Classification (NCBI taxonomy): domain Bacteria; kingdom Bacillati; phylum Actinomycetota; class Actinomycetes; order Micrococcales; family Microbacteriaceae; genus Leifsonia; species Leifsonia sp. KNZ12-8B. Next base: position 7,965 of record NZ_JBPGXM010000041.1, on the reverse strand, counting down.
TGGCCTCCTTCCTCCAGGACGAGCTCGCCCAGCACGCCCCCGAGAAGGACGCGGTCGGCCGCGAGCTCTACCAGCTCGCGTCCCGCGACTTCCTCGGCGCCACGGTCGACCTCGACGAGACCTACGAGTGGGGCATCGAGGAGCTCGCCCGGATGGTCGCCGAGCAGGAGTCGATCGCCCGCGAGATCAAGCCGGGCGCCTCCGTCCGCGAGGCCATCGCGTTCCTCGACGGCGACGCGTCGCGCAAGCTGCACGGCACCGACGCCCTCCAGCGCTGGATGCAGGAGACCAGCGAACGCGCGATCGCCGAGCTCGGGAAGTCGCACTTCGACATCCCGGCCGAGATCCGCCGCCTGGAGTGCATGATCGCGCCGACCCAGGAGGGCGGCATCTACTACACCGGCCCGAGCGACGACTTCGCCCGCCCCGGCCGGATGTGGTGGAGCGTCCCGGAGGGCGTCACCGAGTTCGACACGTGGCGCGAGCTGACGACCGTGTACCACGAGGGCGTCCCCGGCCACCATCTGCAGATCGCGCAGGCGACGTACAACAAGGCGCAGCTCAACTCGTGGCGCCGCATCGCGGGCACCTCCGGCCACGCCGAGGGCTGGGCCCTCTACGCCGAGCGACTGATGGAGCAGCTGGGCTACCTCGACGACCCGGCCGACCGGCTCGGGATGCTCGACGGCCAGCGGATGCGCGCGGCCCGCGTCGTGCTCGACATCGGCGTGCACCTGGAGAAGCCGCTGCCCGACGGCTCCGGCACCTGGACCGGCGAGTACGCGTTCGGCTTCCTCGGCGACAACGTGAACATGAACGAGGGCTTCGTCCGCTTCGAGGTGAACCGCTACCTCGGCTGGCCGGGGCAGGCGCCGTCGTACAAGATCGGCCAGCGGATCTGGGAGCAGCTGCGCGACGAGTACGCGCGCCGCGAGGGCGCCTCGTTCGACATCAAGGCGTTCCACCGGAAGGCGCTCGACATCGGCGGCGTCGGCCTCGACACGCTGAAGGCGGCGCTGCTCGGCTGACGCGGCGAAGAACGGAGGAGTTCCCGGCGTGCAACCGCCGCGGACTCCTCCGGTTTTCGCGCCATGCCGGCGTGTCCGGCAAAGCTCCTCCGTTTCTCGCGGAGGCGATGAGAGGACAGCAATGGGGGAGACCATCGTCCTGGCCGGGGCGTCCGGATTCGTCGGGCGGTACCTGCTCGATCACTACCGTTCCGCGGGCGCGACCGTGCGCCCGGTCGGCCGCGCGGGCGCCGACGCCCGCTGGGGCGACCCGGAGGCGCTGCGGCGCGCGGTCTCCGGGGCGGACGCGGTCATCAACCTCGCGGGCAAGAGCGTGAACTGCCGGTACACGCCGGTCAACCGGGCCGAGATCCTGCGGTCGCGGGTCGAGACGACGCGCGAGCTCCGGGAGGCGATCGCGGCGGTCGACGCCCCGCCGCCGGTCTGGTTCAACGCCTCCACCGCCACGATCTACCGGCACGCGGAGGACCGGCCGATGACCGAGTCCACCGGCGAGCTCGGCACCGGCTTCTCGGTCGACGTGGCGCGCGCGTGGGAGCGCGAGCTGTTCGAGGGCGATCTGCCCGGCACGCGCCGGATCGCGCTGCGGATGGCCATCGTGCTGGGCGACGGCAGTGCGCTGGGACCGCTCCGGATGCTCGCCAGAGCCGGCCTCGGCGGTCCCCAGCTCGACGGGCGCTGGTTCTCCACCGCCGCCCGGCGTCGTGCGGGAACTTTCCACGTCGCCGGCGCGCGCGGCGGCCGGCAGCGCTTCAGCTGGGTCCATCTCGCCGACGTGCTCGGCGCCATCGAGTTCCTGCGCGGCCGTCCCGACCTCGACGGGCCTGTCAACATCGCGGCGCCGGGGGCGACCGACAACCGCACGATGATGGCGACGCTGCGCCGGGTGCTGGGGGTCCCCGTCGGGCTGCCGGCCACCCGCTGGATGCTGGAGCTCGGCTCCGCGATGATCCGCACCGAGACCGAACTGGTGCTGAAGAGCCGCTGGGTCGTGCCCGAACGGCTTCTCGACGCGGGCTACACGTTCGCCTTCCCGGAGCTGGTGCCCGCGCTCCGCGACATCCTCGATCGGCGCGGCTTGCCCCGGCCGGTCGCGGCTGGCTAGACTAGAACGTCACCTCTGTGACATCCATATCCGCCTGCCGTGCGCGGAAACCACTCATATCGAACGCGCCCGGCCTGATTCCTGTCCATTACGGAGCATCCACTACATGACAACCGCAACGACCGACAAGGCCCTGAAGCAGGTCGCCGTCAACGACATCGGGTCCGCTGAGGACTTCCTGGCCGCGGTCGAGAAGACGCTCAAGTTCTTCAACGACGGAGACCTCATCGAGGGCACTGTCGTCAAGATCGACCGCGACGAGGTCCTCCTCGACGTCGGTTACAAGACCGAGGGTGTGATCCCCTCTCGCGAGCTCTCCATCAAGCACGACGTCGACCCGACCGAGGTCGTCGAGGTCGGCGACACCGTCGAGGCCCTCGTTCTCCAGAAGGAGGACAAGGAGGGTCGGCTCATCCTGTCCAAGAAGCGCGCCCAGTACGAGCGCGCCTGGGGCGATGTCGAGAAGATCAAGGAGGCCGACGGCGTCGTCACCGGCACCGTGATCGAGGTCGTCAAGGGCGGCCTCATCGTCGACATCGGGCTCCGCGGCTTCCTGCCGGCGTCGCTCATCGAGCTGCGCCGCGTCCGCGACCTGACCCCCTACCTGGGCCAGGAGATCGAGGCCAAGATCCTCGAGCTCGACAAGAACCGCAACAACGTGGTCCTCTCGCGCCGCGCCCTGCTCGAGCAGACGCAGTCCGAGTCGCGCACCACGTTCCTCAACAACCTGCACAAGGGCCAGGTCCGCAAGGGCGTCGTGTCCTCGATCGTCAACTTCGGCGCGTTCGTCGACCTGGGCGGCGTGGACGGCCTGGTGCACGTGTCCGAGCTCTCCTGGAAGCACATCGAGCACGCCTCCGAGGTCGTCGAGGTGGGCCAGGAGGTCACCGTCGAGATCCTCGAGGTCGACCTGGACCGCGAGCGCGTCTCGCTGTCGCTCAAGGCGACCCAGGAGGACCCGTGGCAGGTCTTCGCCCGCACCCACGCGATCGGTCAGGTCGCGCCGGGCAAGGTCACGAAGCTGGTCCCGTTCGGTGCGTTCGTCCGCGTCGCGGACGGCATCGAGGGCCTCGTCCACATCTCGGAGCTCTCCGGCAAGCACGTCGAGCTCGCCGAGCAGGTCGTGTCGGTCGGCGACGAGGTGTTCGTCAAGGTCATCGACATCGACCTCGAGCGTCGCCGCATCTCCCTCTCGCTCAAGCAGGCGAACGAGGGCGTCGACCCCGAGGGCACCGAGTTCGACCCGGCCCTCTACGGCATGGTCACCGAGTACGACGAGCAGGGGAACTACAAGTACCCCGAGGGCTTCGACCCGGAGACCAACGAGTGGAAGGAAGGCTTCGAGGCCCAGCGCGACGAGTGGGAGCAGCAGTACGCCGCTGCCCAGGCTCGCTGGGAGGCCCACAAGCGCCAGGTCGCGAAGGGTCTCGAGGAGGCCGCGGCCGACAGCGGCAGCAGCTCGTACTCGAGCGACTCGGGCACCGGCGGCACCCTCGCCGACGACGAGTCCCTCGCCGCGCTGCGCGAGAAGCTCAGCTCGAACAACTGAGGCATCCCTCATCCGTGAGCGGCCGGTCCCTTCGGGGGCCGGCCGCTTCGGCGTTCCTGGGCCGCTGCGGGCCCCAGCCCTGGCCGCCCGACCCTCGGGGCCCCGGGGCGTCGCTAGGCTGGTCGGGTGCAGCTGATCGGACTCACGGGGGGCATCGCCTCCGGCAAATCGACCATCGCCTCCCGCCTCGCCGAGCACGGCGCCGTCGTCGTCGACGCGGACCGCATCGCCCGCGAGGTGGTGGAGCCGGGAACGCCGGCCCTCGCCGAGATCGCCCGCCGCTTCGGCGACGGCGTGATCGCGGCCGACGGGAGCCTCGACCGCCCGGCGCTCGGTGCGATCGTGTTCGCCGACGAGGAGGCCAGGCTCGCGCTCAACGCCATCACGCACCCGGCCGTGCTGCGCGAGTCGACGGCACGGTTCCGGGCGGCGGCAGACGCCGATCCTGACGCGATCGTGGTGTACGACGTGCCGCTCCTCGTGGAGTCGGCCAACGAGTATCCGTTCGAGCTCGTGGTGGTCGCCCACGCCGCGGCCGAGACGCGCATCCGCCGCCTGGTCGAGCTGCGCGGGATGGAGCGGGCGGAGGCCGAGCGCCGCATCCGCTCGCAGGCCTCGGACGACGAGCGGCTCGCCGTCGCCGACGTGGTGATCGACACCGACGGCACGGTGGGGCACACGCTGGAGCAGGTGGATGCCCTCTGGGAGGAGCTGCGCGCGCGCCCCTGAGCACCTCACGGCCGGCGCACGTTCCGCTCTCAGCGAGAGCCGGTTCCGGTGTCGGTGGTGCTTCCTAGACTGGAAGGCATGCAAGCCACCCGTGCCGTCCGTCCCTTCGAGGTCGTCAGCCAGTACCAGCCGAGCGGCGACCAGCCGACCGCGATCCGGGAGCTGGCGGGGCGCATCAACGCGGGCGAGACCGACGTGGTGCTGCTCGGCGCGACCGGTACGGGCAAGTCCGCGACCACCGCCTGGCTCATCGAGCAGGTGCAGCGGCCGACCCTCGTGCTCGCGCACAACAAGACCCTGGCGGCTCAGCTCGCCAACGAGTTCCGCGAGCTGCTGCCCAACAACGCCGTCGAGTACTTCGTCTCGTACTACGACTACTACCAGCCGGAGGCGTACGTCCCGCAGACCGACACCTTCATCGAGAAGGACTCGTCGATCAACGCCGAGGTCGAGCGGCTGCGCCACTCCACCACGAACTCCCTGCTCAGCCGTCGCGACGTCGTCGTGGTATCGACCGTCTCGTGCATCTACGGCCTGGGTGCCGCCGAGGAGTACCTGGAGGCGATGGTCGCCCTGCAGGTCGGCCAGAGCATCGGCCGCGACGCGCTCATCCGGCGCTTCGTCAACATGCAGTACGAGCGCAACGACGTCGACTTCTCGCGCGGCAAGTTCCGCGTGCGCGGCGACACGATCGAGATCATCCCGGTCTACGAGGAGCACGCCGTCCGCATCGAGATGTTCGGCGACGAGATCGAGGCGCTGTACTCCCTGCACCCGCTGACCGGCGAGGTGCTGGCCAAGATGGACGCCGTGTCGGTGTTCCCGGCGACCCACTACGCGGCGAGCCCGGCCACGATGCAGCGCGCCATCGTCACCATCCAGGACGAGCTGCGCGAACGCCTGCAGGAGCTCGAGCGCGAGGGCAAGCTGCTGGAGGCGCAGCGGCTGCGCATGCGCACCCAGTTCGACATCGAGATGATGGAGCAGATCGGCTTCTGCTCCGGCATCGAGAACTACTCGCGGCACATCGACGGCCGTGCGCCCGGCGAGGCGCCGAACTGCCTCCTCGACTACTTCCCGGACGACTTCCTGGTCGTGATCGACGAGTCGCACGTGACGGTTCCGCAGATCGGGGCGATGTACGAGGGCGACGCGTCGCGCAAGCGCACGCTCGTGGAGCACGGCTTCCGCCTTCCGAGCGCCCTCGACAACAGGCCGCTCAAGTGGAACGAGTTCAAGGAGCGCGTCGGCCAGACCGTCTACCTCTCCGCGACCCCGGGACAGTACGAGCTCGGCGTGGCCGACGGCATCGTCGAGCAGATCATCCGCCCGACCGGCCTGGTCGATCCGCAGATCGTCGTCAAGCCGACCAAGGGGCAGATCGACGACCTCCTCGAAGAGATCCGGCTGCGGGTGGAGCGTGATGAGCGCGTGCTCGTCACGACGCTGACCAAGAAGATGGCGGAGGAGCTGACCGACTTCCTGGCGGAGGCCGGGGTGAAGGTGCGCTATCTGCACTCCGACGTCGACACCCTCCGCCGCGTCGAGCTGCTCACCGAGCTGCGGGCGGGCGTGTACGACGTGCTCGTCGGCATCAACCTGCTGCGTGAGGGCCTCGACCTGCCGGAGGTCTCGCTCGTCGCCATCCTCGACGCCGACAAGGAGGGGTTCCTCCGGTCGTCGACGTCGCTCATCCAGACGATCGGCCGCGCCGCGCGCAACGTCTCGGGCGAGGTGCACATGTACGCCGACGTGCTGACCGACTCGATGAAGAACGCCATCGAAGAGACCGAGCGTCGCCGCGAGAAGCAGATCGAGTACAACCGCGTCAACGGGATCGACCCCCAGCCGCTGCGCAAGCGGATCGCCGACATCACCGAGGTGCTGGCGCGCGAGGAGGCCGACACGGCCCGCATGCTGGCCGGCCGCGAGCAGAAGCGCAAGAGCCCGACGCCGAACCTCCGTGGTGGCGGCGGCATCGCGGCGCAGGGCGCTGCCGAGCTCGAGTCGCTCATCGCCGACCTCAACCAGCAGATGCTGGCCGCCGCCGGCGAACTCAAGTTCGAGCTGGCCGCGCGGCTCCGCGACGAGCTCGGCGACCTCAAGCGCGACCTCCGGCAGATGGAGAAGGCCGGCCACCTGGGCTGACACCCCGGCGACGCCGCGGCCCGCACCGGCTACGGTGGCAGGGTGGGTGCAGGCAGGCCGGAGGGGACCACGGGCGGAGGACGCCGGTGGACCCTGGTGGCGTGCGGCGCCCTCCTGGCCGTCGCGGTCGTCGCCGTGGCCTTCCAGGGCGCGCCCGAGTTCAGCGGGCCGCGCGTGCTGTTTCCCGAGGCGCCGCTCGTCCGCGAGCTGCCGACCACCGCTGCACGCGCCACCGACACGCCTGCGCCGCAGGACGCGGTCGAGGTGATGCGGATCGACCTCGGCTGGCTGATCTGGGCGGCGATCGCCGTCGCCGTGATCGTCGTGCTCGCGCTGCTGTGGCGGCGCCTGCGCCGCGCTCTCGACCGGCCGGAGCTCGCGCCGCTGCCACCGCTCGACCTCGGCGGAGCGGTCGATCCCGCCGTCGACGACCGGGAGCCCGCGCCCGAACCCGCCCTGGTCCGCCGCGGCCTGGACCGGGCCCTGGAGACGCTGGCGGAGCCACGAGAACCCCGCGACGCCATCGAACGCGCCTGGGTGGGTCTCGAGGAGGGCGCCGCCGACTCCGGCGTGCGCCGGCTCCCCGCCGAGACGCCGTCGGAGTTCGCCTCCCGCGTCGTGGCCAGGGTGGCGGCCGACCGGGAGGCGGCGGGAACGCTCCTGGCGCTCTACCTCCGCGTGCGGTTCTCCGAGACGCCGGTCACCGCAGCCGACGTCGCCGCGGCCCGCGCCGCGGTCGAGCGCCTGCGCGCGTCCTGGAGCGGCAGCGGCGCCGGAGGCCGGCGATGAGCCGCCGGCTGCCGCCGAGGCTGCTCACGCGGCTCATCCTCAGCGCGCTGCTCGGTGTGGGCATCGGCGCCGCCGCCTGGTTCCTCGGGATGGACGCCGCCCACGCGGCCGGCCTGGGCGCGGCGGTCCTCGCCATCGCCGCCTGCCTCTCGTCGCTCGGCGAGGCCGCGTCGATGACGTGGCGGACGGAGGTTCCGCCGCTCCGCCCCGGCTCGCGCCGCGACGTGGTGCAGCTCGGCTGGTCGCTGGGCGGCCGCGGCGGGCGGGTGTCCGGCGACGGCCTGCGCCGGCTTCGCGCCATCGCCGCCCGCGCGCTCGCGCTGCGCGGCATCGACCTCGACGACCCGGCCGCCGCGCCACGCGTCGCCGAGCTGCTCGGACCGGACGTCGCGGCGATCCTGCGCCGCGGGGCAGCGCCGGGCGCCGACCGCGCCCAGGTCGTGGCCGTTCTTGACCGGCTCGAGGCCCTCGCGCCGCCGCGCGACGGCGAGGCATCCGGGCACCAGCCCCTCGTGAGCGGCCTCCTGCATCACAGCACCGCCGACCACGCCACGTCCGCCGCCACGCGCACCGGCCACGCCACGCCCACCGGCCACGCCACGTCCACCGGCCACGCC